>CAZRKL010000215.1:0-2519 GCA_964600595.1 uncultured Leptolinea sp. | reverse complement strand
CTTGAACGGAGCGAAGATCATCCTTGGACTTCGGGACCATAAATTAAATTCCACCGAATTGTTTGAGATCAAAGATAAGCTGTCTGACCATTCTGTAGTTTTAACTGATATAGAAACAGATGACGCTGCCACCCAGGAATCAGCCAGGGTACTCGGAATCAACATTATTTCATCCACGACTGCGCCTGAAAATGGTTCAAAAGGCAAAATAAACCAGGCTCAATTAACTGGAGCATTTATTCAAAAACCTATTCGCAGCGGACAGAACCTACATTTTCCAGGGCATGTCACCATCATCGGCGACATCCATCCGGGAGGATGTGTAACGGCGGAGGGCAGTATTCTTGTTTGGGGAAAGGTAAAAGGGGAAATTCACGCAGGTACGGCTGGCGATATGAATGCATTTATTATTGCTTTTGACCTATCGCCCTCACGACTTTCCATAGCAGGAATTGTCCTGGGCAGTGAGAAGCGAAAAAAAGATAAAAACCCTGAAATTGCACTTATTAGTGGAAATACCATTAAAATTGACAGTTGGAAAATTTGAAAAAAGGTGATTACATGGCAGCAAAAGTTATAACGGTTACTTCGGGAAAGGGAGGTGTGGGTAAAACAACCACATCGGCAAACATAGGCGTGGCACTGGCTGGATTGGGATATAAAGTCGTCTGCATCGATGCTGATATCGGACTCAGGAATTTAGATGTTGTTATGGGTCTGGAAAACCGGATTGTTTATGATATTGTGGATGTTATTGAAGGACGATGTCGTGTCAAGCAGGCAATGATCCGTGATAAAAAATACCCTGAACTTTACTTGATCCCAGCTGCACAAACGAGAGATAAAAATGCATTATCCCCGAGTGATATGATCCACCTTTGTGATGAACTAAGACCAGAAGTGGATTGGATCATAGTCGATTCTCCGGCTGGAATAGAACGGGGATTTAAGAACGCAATTGCTCCGGCGGATTATATTCTGGTAGTGACAAACCCAGAAGTATCAGCTGTTCGGGATGCAGACCGTATTATTGGTATTATTGAAGCAGAACAAAAAGGTCCATCTCACCTTATTATTAATCGGCTCAATCCACACCTCGTAAAAAGAGGAGATATGTTGAGCGCTGATGATATCATCGAATTGCTGGCGATTGAATTAATTGGAATAGTGCCTGAAGATGAAGCTGTGGTCATAGCCACAAACCGCGGGCAACCGGTTGCACTGGACACAAAAAACAAGGCTGGTATCGCATTTATGAATATTGCCCGCCGTCTAAATGGAGAAGCGGTTCCCTTGCAGAATCTGGATGGAAAAGAATCGATAATCAATAAGATGATTGGATTGATGAAGGCTGGAGGAAAATAATATGTCTTCCTTTTTCGACAAGGTGTTTCAACGGGATACCAGTGCCCATGCCGCTAAAGAGAGATTGCAGCTGGTGCTGGTCCATGATCGAACCAATCTTCCAGCTGGACAGATGGAGAACCTGAAAAATGAAATAATCCAGGTGATCTCCCGTTATCTTGAGATCGATCAGAAAAATGCAGAAATTGAAATGGAACAGGTTGGCCGTGAACAACGATTAGTGATGAATATTCCTTTACATCACAAGCGGAAATAATTCGAAAGGTTATTTTTGATCAAACGCGAAATATGGCGTCACTTTGATTTTTGGTTGTTTGGCGCTGTAATTATTCTCATCATCTTCGGGGTTGCCATGATCCGGTCTGCAATCGCGGGCAATCAGGAACTCGAAGGTTATGTTACCCGCCAGATAATATTTGCTGCCCTGGGATTGGTGGTGATGATTGGCATCGCCGTAGTCGACTACCATTACTGGGCATCGATCACTCGGGTGATGTACGCTGCAACCTTTTTTCTGCTTGTTTTTGTGTTTGTTACATCACAGGCAACCTTCGGAGCAGCCAGATGGATTGAAACAGGTCTGGTGAATATTCAACCATCAGAGCTGGCTAAAGTTGTATTAATTTTGGTTTTAGCCGATTACTTCTCTCGCAACCAGAATTCTCCACATGATATTAAATGGATCGTTAAAAGCATCCTGATCGTTGGCGGATTTGCAATCTGGATTATTCTGCAACCCAACTTGTCCACCACCATAGTTTTGGTCGTGATATGGTTAATTATGATCTGGATAGCCGGATTACCTCCAAAATACATATTCTATTTGTTATTATTTGGTTTCATTGGCGGGATAGTTGCTTTTCCATTTCTTGAACCGTATCAACAGCAACGGATTCTCACTTTCTTGATACCGGATCCAAACGCCACTTATGGTAACGCCTATAATGTTGAACAGGCACTGATCAGTATTGGTTCTGGTGGCTTACTCGGGCAGGGATATGGGCATGGAACACAGGTTCAATTACGCTTTTTGAAAGTAAGGCACACCGACTTTATTTTTTCTGCAATGGCTGAAGAATTCGGTTTTATTGGCACAGTCTTGGTTATCGCCTTACTGGTTTTTGTCATAATCCGTTGTTTGCGCGCTGGCAACC
>CAZRKL010000214.1:0-2618 GCA_964600595.1 uncultured Leptolinea sp. | reverse complement strand
ACAAAATTTGGATCTGAGATCAAATAAATAATTTGTTTTAAGCTGGAAGGAAAGATATCTTCAAGATTATTATCATTTGCTCCCGGCATATCCAAATCAACTACCAGTAATTCTGGGTTCGTCGAACCTAATACATCGACCAATTCAGAATAGGAACTAACCATCCTTGCGATCATCCAGCCTGGATGATCCTGAGCAAGCATTGACATGGCATATCGAATTTTCGCATCGTGTTCGGCAATAATGGCTAACATTCTTCCTCTAGTAATTGCATTGCCTTGTAATCTTCAAAAACATTCTTTTCAGAATACCGATAAATGGGAATATTTAAACCATCGCTTTCGCGGTCCTTCAGGCTTAATAAAATCAATAGACCCGGTACCGTTCCAAATACCGGGTCCATCTCCTTGGAGGGAGATAATGCCAATTGCTTAGCTGAATATAGTTTATCCAGTAGATAATTTTGATTCGCCGTGCAATTGAATGATTTGTTCATAGGACATCTGACCAATCTTTGAGTGATTTATAATCCATGCCCTGATCCACGCATCCGCGGGTCAAGGATGTCGCGTAAGATATCACCCACCAGGTTCCATGCCAGAACAAACAAAATTATGGCTAATCCAGGATACAAAACGATATGCCAATAGGTAGCAAGCGATGGAATCCAATTTCTGGCAAAGCTGATCATTTGACCCCAATCTGCATACCCCCGTTGAGCACCCAGACCAAGAAAACTTAGCGCGGCAAAGGTTAATACATACGACCCAATATCCATTGATGCCATGACAATTACAGGAAAAACAGCGTTCGGCATAAGGTGCCTGAAAAGGATCCGCATATCTCTGCAGCCTGCAACGCGTGCTGCAATGATATAGTCATTTTCTTTTTCAGAGAGGATGTTACCTCGCACTACGCGAGCGATTGTCATCCAGCCAAATACAATGATAGCCAGCATCCCTGTGAGAATCTGTATTTGAATTGGATCAAGATTTTCGGCAGGATTTGCCCCAAAGGTGAAAAATGCCAGCATTTTTGCCACAAATAACAACGGAGAACTTTCGCTACGACCATACATGGTTTGCAATACAGCCGTCAGGGTTATTGCTGCAAGTAAAAAGGGGAAAGCCTGGAAAAATTCCGTAATCCGCATCAAGAGATTATCCACCCATCCCCCATAGAAACCGGCGATGCCACCAACGATTATGCCTATTAACGTGGAAAATACTGTTATTACAAGGCCAATTCTGAAAGCAGTTCGGGTACCCCAGATAATTCCGTAAAAAATATCATATTGCCCTTCAGTCGTGCCAAGAATATGTTCGGAATCTGGTAACCTGGGTTCATTGCCAAATCCATCTCGAGGGATCATATATGCGTCTCTTGAGTTTTCTGGAATTGGTGCGAGGACAGGAGCAAGTAGAGCAACGATAGCATACAAAACTAAGAGAACAATTCCAATTAAGGACGTGGGATTCTTTACAAGTTTTAGAAAAATTTTCATAGTGTCATCCCATTTACAACGTTATTGATAACGAATTCTTGGATCTATTATTCCGTAAAGGATATCCACTATCAGATTTCCGGTTACGAGAATCAAGCAGCTAAATAATGTGACACCGAGAACTGAAACAACATCCAGCGAAAGTGCGGATACTGCGAGGAAAGATCCCATTCCGGGAAAATTAAAGATGGTTTCGGTGATAACCACACCATTTAATAAACCGATGACCATCAATGCGCCTACTGTTACAACAGGGATCAATGCATTTGGTAGGGCGTGTTTTTTCACAATGTTTTCTTCATGCACTCCTTTTGATCTGGCTGTAGTGATATAGTCTTTACGAAGGACATCTAACATCGAGGACCGTGTTAATCTCATCAGATACGCCCAGTTCAAGTAGGCGAGTGTGATAACCGGCAGAATTAAGTGACGCATGGCGTCCCAGAAAATATCCAACCGCAAATTTAGTAGAGCATCAATGGTATAAAGCCGTGTAAATTGGGTAAATGCGGGATCTTGAATTACTTGCATTGCCCAATCAGATAATCGCCCCGGTGGAAACCAACCCAGACGGGCATAGAAGAGGATAAGCACAAGAAGACCAAAGACAAATGTGGGTATTGACCATCCAACGATACTGAACATTCTGAGTGATTGGTCGAGCCAATTGTTATGATTTACTGCTGAAACGACACCAAACCAGATTCCAATTAATACCATGGGGATGGAAGCCCACAATGCTAACTCAGCGGTTGCAGGCAGTCTACGTCCAATTACCTCAATCACCCAACCTTTACCGGTTTTTGACCATCCCATTTCTCCCCGAAGGATTCCTCCTTCGATCTCACCCGTGTCAACATTCTCTCTTCCAACTAGCCAATACCAGTACTGGACCGGTACCGGATCATCCAACCCATATTTTTCCACGATGGCATCCAGAGCTCCTGGATTCTTCGGGATATCCCTGACGTACAAAGACGCCCTTTCATATGGTGTAAGTAAAGACAACATTCCAAAAATAAACATGGTCACAAAGATTAATACAAGGGGGAGGATTAATAATCGACGAATTATGTATGATGTCATATAGATTATCCTGATCATATGAGACAGG
>CAZRKL010000213.1:0-2630 GCA_964600595.1 uncultured Leptolinea sp. | reverse complement strand
GCTTTATCTTAGTTGTTTGGTGTGAAAAGATTATTAAATTTATGCAATACTTTTATTAACACCATAATTCATACTTACTCACTTTTTGGGATCCAAAAGATATTAATTAATAGAGATTCTCAAATAGGTCCATGCATGGAAGATCAAACTGCAATTTCTCGAATGAAACAAGGTGATCCGGGCGGATTGGAATATTTAGTGCGGCGATACCAGGTGAAAGCGATGCAAACAGCTTATCTCATTCTCCAAGACCGTACAACGGCTGAAGAAATCGTACAAAATGCTTTTCTGAAGTGTTATGAAAAAATCCATCAATTCAGAGATAGCGAACCTTTTGCTCCATGGCTCATGAGGATAGTGATCAATGATGCCGTGAAAATGAATCAGAAGCAGGCTCGGATTAGCAGCCTGGACCTGGATGTGGAAGATCAGGAAAGGTTATTGGCAAATTGGCTTATAGATCCTCAGCCTACCCCTGAAGAAGTAGTTGAAGCGATGGAGATAGAAGAATCCTTGATGAAGGCGATAAAAATTCTTCCAGCAAAACAGAAGGCTGCAGTTATCATGCGGTATTTTCTGGAGATGAACGAGAATGAGATGTCTGATCATATGGAAATGCCGCTAAGCAGTATAAAGTGGTGGCTCCGAACTGCCAGGAAAAAACTTGCTGAGTTGCTTAAACCGTAAAAGTGAAATTTAGAGCGGAAAAGGAGTTGAGAATGAGAAATAGCAAAATTACTCAAGCAATCCGCACAGCGGTTGAGAATGAAATACCTGCAACCAGTGTTGATTTGTGGCCAACAATCAAAGACAAAATCTC
This sequence comes from uncultured Leptolinea sp., assembly GCA_964600595.1. Classification (GTDB taxonomy): domain Bacteria; phylum Chloroflexota; class Anaerolineae; order Anaerolineales; family Anaerolineaceae; genus DAIOEK01. Next base: position 1,810 of record CAZRKL010000213.1, on the reverse strand, counting down.
TTCGAGAATGCAGAACAGACATTCCACAGGAGTCAATAATATGAAAAAGCAGCCATTCAGTTTACTGCGATCCAGGGCATTCACTTTAACCTCTGTCGTCATAATGCTGTTCACTTCATTTCTGGTATTTACACCCCAGGGAAGGACATTAGCGCAGACAATATTTCAATACTTTGTTCATGCTGAATCAAACCAGGCTGTGATACCTACTCTGTCCGTGAAACTTGTCTCCCAGCCTGAAAACCCAGAGGCTGCATCTGTTAGCGGGTCAGATATCAAGCCGGGTTGTGGCGCCACGCTTACATCCGGCTGTAGTATTGAAATGGTTCAAAAAATAGTCTCTTTTAAGCCACTCATTCCAGAATTTAGCATTGAGGAGATGACCTTTTCGCGTGCAGCAGCGGATAAAAATAATTCAGCAATGGAGTTCAAAACTCAAAAAGGAACCCTGCTTCTTCTACAGACACCCATTGAAATGGATGATGTAAGCACATGGACAATTGGAAAAGATGCAGAAATTCAATCAGTGACCGTGAACAACCAACCTGCAGAGTTTGTTTTGGGTGGATGGGTTGATAATGGGTTGGATGTGGCTGGTTTTCAATGGAATGAAAACCAGCCCACCCGCACCTTGCGATGGGATGCTGGTGGCGTCAGGATGACTCTCATAAATTTGCCAGAGCAATCAGCCAGAGGTCCTATAGGTTTTGAGATAGATGAGTTAACACAGATTGCAGCAAAGATCAATACAAAAGATATGCAAAAGCTCGCTGAAGGGACAGCTGATGGATTTGCAAGGGAACAAGCGGAGCAAAAAGCAGGATTCCGCATAGTGGATGTACGATGGCTCCCCGGAGGTTATGAAATTGGAAAAATCAGGTATAGCAGCGAAAATAATGCGTTCTGTCAATATTTTCATACTGATCCTGCGAACATCAACCCATCTCTTGTATTGGCACAAAGTAATTGGGCATTACCTGAAATTGAAACTCTATTGGCAGAAGTATTCTATGATGGCAAGGCAGTTGAATTGTCCAGGATTGAACGACACCTTATTTTGAAAGGTGCTGATGGCGGACTTGGATTTTTCATCGAAACCGGGATGCAATCTCATAGATATTGTGGCGGAGAGCCTGCATATGCCAATCGGGCTTTACTCTGGCAAAAAGATAACCAGTCTTTTATTCTTTTTGGCCAGATGAATACGAATGATGGACGTGGATTTCTCACTCTCAATGAAATGACGAAAGTGGCAGAATCAATTAATGGTGTAGATTCTATGGATACCATCCCTGATCTTGAGAGAATGACATCTAGAAAGCAAGCTGAAGAAGTAACCGGTGTGGATATTTTACTGCCATCAAAAATGATAAAAGGTGTGAAGTTTTCCCACATCTCCACAGATTCTGTTGAGCAAGATTGGGAGATGATAAACACATATTATGCTGGAGCACCGGTTGGAGATGGGCGTACCTACCACATTCTGATCACCCAGACACCAAACCCGGAAAATTCACTGGAGGAAATGCGTCTTGCTGGGGGATTTTCAGATATTACCATCCGCGATCAGGAAGCTATTTACAATCCATCCTGCTGGCAGTCGAATGAACTTTCTGCTCGAACAGAATGCCGCCAGGAATTGATCTGGGTGGAAGATGGTACCATGTTCTCCATATCAGCTTACTTTCCTGCTCTGATACCAGATGAAATATTCTTCTCCCTGGCAGAAAGTATGAGATAAATTCGATTTCATCAAAAAAAGCTATGGTCCGGTTGTAGGGGTCATAGCTTTTTTTACATCCAATTACTA
>CAZRKL010000212.1:0-2646 GCA_964600595.1 uncultured Leptolinea sp. | reverse complement strand
CGCCCTGGGTTCGGGCGGCGCGTTGGAAGCGCTCATCCGCCTGCGCGAGGAGGGGCTGATCTCGTATATTGGCATCACCGGGCATGGACTCACTGCCCCTGCCATGCACTCGCGAGCCCTCGAACGCTTTGATTTTGATTCTGTCCTCCTCCCTTACAGCTTTCTGATGCATCAGATTCCAGAGTACCAGGCTGATTTTGATGCTCTGCTGCAGATCTGCCGGGAGCGGAATGTGGCGGTACAGACGATCAAGTCACTGGTCCACACCCCCTGGGGAGATGCCCCCCACACCCGTGCCACCTGGTATCGACCACTCGAAGAGCAGGTGGATATTGATAAAGCTGTGCAATGGGTCCTCGGGCATGAAGACCTTTTCCTCAACTCCATCGGAGATGTCAACCTGCTGCCCCGGGTGCTGAACGCCGCTGACCGCTTTACCGTTTCGCCTTCTGATGCAGAAATGCGAACGCAGGTGGAAGCACTTACGATGGAATCCCTCTTTTCAGACTGAATTTCATCAACGGTGCAAAAATGTTAAAGCGGCTTTCCACCTGGTTGAACCGGATATCTACCGGTTGGGTGACCCTGGTTGCCCTGATCGTATTCATCCTGTTTATGGTATTTGTTCTGCCCGGGCAGTCATCGGGTAACGAATCGCCCGACACCTCTCCGTTCTACACATCAGCAGATCTCTACCGCATGGCAGAGCAGTTCGGTCCCGCAGGAAGAGCGGAGTACATCCGTGTCCGGTTCACCTTCGACCTGATCTGGCCGCTGGTTTATGCGGGGTTCCTGATCACCTCCATCAGCTGGCTGGCTCGCCGGGTATTTCCCCCTGAAAGCGCCTGGCAGTTAACAAATTTGGTACCCCTGGCTGGAATGCTGCTCGATTATCTCGAAAATATCTCTGCTGTACTTGTGATGGCGCGTTACCCGTCTGCCACTGCGGTAATCGATCTACTGGCACCTTTGATCTCTATCTTGAAATGGTCCTTTGTCGGGTTGTCTTTTTTCGTCTGGATTGGGCTGATCCTGGCTCTTTTCTGGAAATGGTTGAAGCAAAAAAGGATGTAAGGTTTTTCTCACCCTGGATGGATATCCGACACCCGACAATCCACCTTTCTCACAACAGATTTGCCTTCCCTTTTGTTAAGCATGCTTATACAAACCCTGTACCGTGTGTCTCCCCTTGTGTATGATGAATGTATGAACGCCGGTGAGAAAAATTGATAGACTCCCGGCAGGGAGATGATATGAAAGTTGAATCGAAAGTGATTGTTGTTACCGGCGCCGGGAGCGGCATCGGCAGGGAACTGGCTCTCCAGCTATTAAAGAAGGGTGCCCGCGTCGCCGCGGTGGATCTTAGCGAAAAGGCATTACTGGAAACCGTTGAATTGGCGGGTAACCTGAAAGAAAAGCTTTCCACGCATGTGGTTAATATTGCAGATCGGGCTGCGGTGGAAAAGCTGCCCGAAGCTGTCATGGCAGCGCACGGGCAGGTGGATGGATTGATCAATAACGCAGGGATTATCCAGCCGTTTGTCCGTTTTGCAGATTTGCCGTATTCAGATATTGAGCGCATGATCAATGTAAATTTTTACGGAACCATCTATATGACCAAAAGCTTTTTACCGAATTTCCTCAAGAGACCTGAAGCGCATGTCGTCAATATTGCCAGCATGGGCGCGTTCCTGCCTGTCCCCGGGCAAACCCTATATGGCGCTTCAAAAGCCGCAACAAAATTATTAACCGAAGGTTTATACACTGAATTGCTCCATACAAATGTGCGGGTGACGGTTGTCTTCCCGGGAGCGATTGCCACCAATATCATGAGCAACTCCGGTGTTGAGCTAAAGGGCAGGGATGAGAATTCCAAAAAGATGAAAACCATCCTTCCACAGGATGCCGCCCGCCAGATTATCTCCGGTATGGAAGCGGACAAATTCCGTGTGTTGGTGGGCAGCGATGCCCGCTTTATGGATTTCCTCTACCGCCTGGCGCCTAAAAGAGCGGCGGAATTTATCGCATCTCAAATGGGCGCGCTATTGAAATAGCATGATCCAGTACCCTGAAAATCCGGCATCTGAATTGCCGGATTTTTTGTTTAAATGACTGATTGCGTGTACAGGTGTAGAATCATTGCATCCCCTTGTAAGGGGATGATCATACTCATTAACAAGTGCCGGGGAGGAGAATGGGATGTCATCATTACAAAATGCCATGCTTGATTTTCGCAGTCAGTTACAGAAAGGTACCATCCAGGTTGCCTACAAGGGCTTGCTCGATTTCATCTTGAGTCTCCGTAATCATTTTGCCAAAACACACCCTGATTTTTCCGTGTCTGGCACGCCATATTTCGGGTATATGGATATGACTTACTTCTCGATTGTGCCCGAGAATTTGAAGCAGCGGGGCTTGAAAATTGCGATTGTATTTGTCTATGACACATTCAGATTTGAGGTCTGGCTGGCTGCAGTCAATAAGAAAATTCAAACAGAGTACTGGCATCAAGTCAAAGAAAGCGGTTGGAACAAATATCGCCTTGTACCTTCCACGCAGGGGTACGATTCCATCATCGAATGTGATCTGGTGGATAAACCTGATTTTGGCGATTTACCCGCTCTGACCCGTCAGATTGAGGATGGA
>CAZRKL010000211.1:0-2675 GCA_964600595.1 uncultured Leptolinea sp. | reverse complement strand
CACCAACACCTACCCCGACCGACACTCCGACTCCACTACCTACGGATACTCCTGAAGAATCATTTAAATTCTGGTATGAACCGGGTAAATTTCCTGATGTTGGCAGCAATGAAGATTGGATCGATGTTGATCTTAGCTCACAGACTGTGGCTGCATATCGGGGAGAAGAATTGATTGATACTTTCCTTGTTTCCACAGGTACTTCACGATATCCAACCATCACCGGCACATATGAAATTTATGTCAAATACCGGTATGCAGATATGGCCGGTCCGGGATACTACTTGAGAGATGTTCCTTACGTAATGTATTTTAAGGATGGATATGGACTGCACGGCACTTACTGGCACAGTAATTTTGGAACACCCATGAGCCATGGTTGTATCAACCTGGAAACCAGCGATGCGCAGTGGTTGTATAATTTTGCAGAAGTAGGCACAATCGTTCACATTCACAATTAAAACTTGATACAATTTAATTAAACATACAGGGTATCATTATGTCTATGGAACCATTGTTTAAAGGTTTAGTCATTGATGAAGACAATCAGGCAGTGGATACTGCCAGAATTGGTGAAGAGTCTTTTTATATCGTGAATGATTCCGGATTTATGCGGCATGTTCCTTCAGAAGATGTTGACCGGCAGGTTCTAGACCATATGCGCTCACAGATTGAAGGCAAGGAAGATCTTCTTTCTGACCAGACAGCAAAAATGCTGGGGCAGGATGATATTTTCACCCGGGCAATCATCAATAATCAACTGAAGAACATCCACCAGCAGTTTGAAATCATGATGCAGACAGGCATTCCTGAAGAAGGACGGGCGTATCTGGGCATGATGGGTTTCAAGGTGGTGATCAATCATCACGGAGAAGTTGTGGATGTTATTCAACCCAGCGCTCAGGCGCCGGAAGATGAGTAATCTGTACTCAATGCCAGAGTGGAAATAAAATGACGCGCCCATTCAGATGGAGAAGCAGGAAATGACTTCTGAAAACATCATCACAGTGAACGAAAACGACTTTTCACAAGAAGTTCTGGCATTCTCCCAGAACGTGCCTGTGCTGGTGGATTTTTGGGCTGAGTGGTGCGCACCCTGCAAGATTTTGGGACCCATTCTGGAAAAGCTGGCAAAAGAAGGACAGGGAAGTTTCAGACTGGCAAAGCTGGATGTAGATTTCAATAAAAACATTGCCATACGATACGGGATAAGATCCATACCCGCTGTAAAAGCGTTTATGAAAGGTCAGGTGGTTGCAGAGTTCACAGGCGTGCAACCCGAGATAAAAGTACGTGAATTTCTGCGTACTATCGCCCCATCACCGGCTGATTTATTACTTGAGAAAGGGACCAGCCTGGCTGTGGAGAAAAAATGGCAGGAAGCAGAGTCAGTTTTCCGCGAAGCCCTGGAACTCGATCCCGGCATGGCAACTGCCCTAATTGGATTGGTCCGATGTTTGCTGGCGCAATCCAAGACCGGGGAGAGCCTGCAAATACTCAAGCAATTCCCGGCAAGCCAGGATTATACCAACGCGCAACTACTCATCCCATTGGCTGAGATGATCCACGCGGCAGATGAACAAATTGAAAGCGATACACCATTGGAGGCAGCCATGTGGAACAGCATCCGGCTGGCCAAACGGGGAAGATTCCCGGCTGCCATCGACGGCTTGCTGGATATCCTGCGCCAACAAAAGAATTTCAAAGGCGGATTGGTCAGACAATTGATATTAGCTTTGCTGTATATCATGGGAGATGAAGACCCGGAAACACGAACTTACCGCACAGAACTCGCATCGATACTGTTCTGAGAAAACAAAAAGCCCTCTCAATATTTGAGAGGGCTTTTTTTGCAACCTAATTATTACTTTACAAGGATCAAATCGCCCCAGGTGGTAGGATCGGTAAGAACACGTTTTGAGGTACTGGAGACCATCGTTTGCTGCTCGCCGCCTTTTTTCGAATCATCATCAGAAACAGACGCGGCAAACCCGAGGCGCATCCCGGTGTAGGGCTCTACTCCGAGTGTCTTCCAGGGAATCCCGAGCGTAACACGGTAACCATTGGATAATTTCTTCACACCATAGATGGCTTTGGATAAATCACCCTCTTTACTGCGCGGGAACCAGAGGTAAGCTTCCATTCTTTCACCTATTTCATTTGAACCGGGTGAAAAACCTATCTGATAATCATCCCAATCAAGCCAACGCTGCCAGTAATCATACTGAACTGCGGTATCGATTAACACCTCCACACTATCTCCCAGGTACATATCTTCATGCCTGGATTCTTGAACATACTTATCATCGGTTACTTTCCAGGCAATGTAAAGGTAATCTTCATCCCATTGGACTTTATAAGAAGAGGAAAGGTCATCGGAGCCTTTCCAATTATCCCTGCCATAAACAACCGAATCAGCCGAGTATTCTTCAGCATCCCAATCGCCCCAGCCGCCATCCATTTCGGGCTGATGTTTCACATAGAGAGCTTCTATTTGTGGACCAGAGCGATGAGTGGGGGGAACAGGCGTGGGGGGAATGGGTGAAGGTGTTTGCGTGGGTGTTTCGGTTGGCTCTTCAGTCGGTTCTTCGGTAGCGGCAGGCAGAGCTGTCTCGATGATGACTGAAATTGGCGTGCTGGTCGGTTCCTGCGGTTCAGTCGGTTGGAATAACGCT
>CAZRKL010000210.1:0-2729 GCA_964600595.1 uncultured Leptolinea sp. | reverse complement strand
GGCTGTTAATGAACCGACCCACTGGATGGGCGGTTGTTCCAGTTGAAAAAGCCCCTGTAACGTCAGATTAAGCAATCCCCGCTGACCCACGAGCGCGTTGAAAGCCGCCGCAACGACTACTGTTGGCAGTATAAATGGCAGGTTTACCAAAATTCGAACCAGCTGCATTCCTGGAAAACGATAATGCGAGAAAATATACGCAACTGGCAACCCTATGACCAGTGTTGCCAGAGTAGAAAGGATCGCCTGCTTGAATGTGAAAAAAGTAGTGTTGCTGATACTTCTCCACAGCGACATGGATATTTCACCCGTGAAGCGTTCCAGACTGGTGGAGAATACCACCCCAAGGGGATAGAAGAAAAACAACAGGAGAAAAATAAGCGGAACAGCCCAGACCAGATAACGTCTGCCATCCACCCATCTTAATTTGGAAAAGCTCATGGTTGGATCGCGCTCTCCCAATCCTGAAGATACTTTTCCCGGTTGGAATCCAGCTTTTGCGGGTCAAAAACTACCGGGTTTTCAGCTGTCTGCGCGTATTGTGTAAATTCTTCTGGAATATTGGCGACAGGATTTACCGGGTAAACAAACATCTGCATTGGAATATCTTCCTGCATGGATTTGGATAACAGCGCATCAACTAACTTTTCTGCCAATTCTCGATTGGGGGTACCTTTTAGAATACCAACAAACTCTACCTGCCTGTAACACATACCATCAGACAAGATGGACGCGGTTGGAGCTTCGCTCAATGGAGTTTCAGCAAAGATCATCTCCGCCGCGGGGCTGCTGCTGTATGAAACCACCATTGGTTGAGCGCCTTTTCCACTGGATGCAGAAAAATGAGTGTAATATGCCGCTTCCCAATCATTGGCTATTAGGACATCATTTGAAATAAGTTTCTTCCAGTAATCCAGATAGCCTTCTTCGCCGTAAGCCGAGATTGTTGTAAGCAGAAAAGCCAGCCCGGGAGAAGATGTTGCCGGATTCTGGACCACGAGTAAACCCTTATAAAGAGGGTCTGTCAAATCTTCCAGTGAATCTGGAATGGGCAGATCTCTTTCTGCAAAATATGCCCTGTCATAGTTGATACAAACATCCCCAAAATCCACTGGCAGGGCGCCATTCTCTGGATCCATCTTAAATTCATCTGAGATATCAGATAGAAGTGGAGAAGCATAACTTTCGAAAACCCCTTCGCGAATGGCGCGCGAGAGAAATCCATTATCGACACCATATAAAACATCTGCTTGAGGTGAGCTTTTTGTCAGTATCGCCCGGTTTAATGCAGCTCCTGAATCGCCGGCTTTAATAAATTCCAGCTTGATGTTATTCTCATCCTCAAAAGCTCTGACAACCGGCTCTGAAAGTGAAAAGGAATCATGAACCATGACACGTAACACAGCCGGTTCGTCTGATCCAGTCTGGCGCGCTGAACAGGCGCTGAGTACCAAAATGGTCAACAAAATGATCAAGATGGTTTTTGATGTACGCATAACAACCTCCCAGATTCGAAAACAACTTCTGCAATATCAGCCATCATAATATTGGATATTCCCCTGCTCCCATCAAAACGCAGTGTCTCTTGTTGGAGGGGGTATTCCAGCCCTTTCGTATTTATTCCCGTCACATCGCCCCCCCATGGAATAAGAGATACAAGATCGCCAGTTTTACCTTTGATCGTGTGTTTTTTTATCAAGAAAAATACTTCCTGATTTGCTTCAGTAAAAATGATCTCGACTCCGATATAACGCTCTGATGCGCAAACCGACAAGTTAACCAGTGTATGATCTAATCTGCCGCCCAACCCGCCATATACCCTGATTTTTCGATAAGAGAATTTAGAAGCCTCATTCAATGCGAGTTCAAAATCCGTTTCGTCCTTGTGAGGTGAGAATTTGATGATTTTTACTTTTTCGTTCGCCATATCCTTCAAGTGTTTGTCATCAACCGAATCGAGGTCACCCACTAACAAATCAGGCTTCACATTAATTGCCTGAAGATAGCGCAAACCACCATCCACAGCAATAATACTGTCACCCGGTTCATAGAAATCAAAGAATGTTTCAGGTGAGTTCGTCTCTCCATTTAGAAAAATGTGGATGGTTTGATCAGTCATAAAAAAAATAACCTCCGCCAGGGAGGTTGTCTGAACTAATTAATACTCCCTCCGCCGGCATTACCCGGATCAGGTTCATCGGGTCGAGAGCCTAACGCTCTCCTCTCAGCCTGTTTAATCAGGCTCCCCGGTTATATGATCAAATTAATGTTACGCTTTCAAGAACAGCATGTCAATAGCATGGTGAAAGGTCCTTTTACTCAACTGCCTGGGTGCATATCTTAATTCTACAAACAGGCTTGCGAGAGTTCAGGTCAGGTTCCTGCTCCACCATGTACATTCTTCCATTTCCAAGCCAGCTCATAAATTCTTGCAACATGCCTATTTGAAAAGAAAAAATCCTCATCCCGGTAGCAGATGCTGAGGTATCCGGATAATCCTCCACTTCCCAACTGTACCCTTCCGCCACCCTGTCGATAGTCACATGTTTGCCCAAAAAATCCCCCAATGTTTTCGCCAGTATGGATAGACCGAGTGGAATTTTTCGATTTATTCCTTGTAACCGAAATTGTGGGTGGTATAAGGATGAATTCTCGTCACCTGAAAGAACCAGGATCCTGAAGAACGCCCTCCCGATCCGAATCATCAATCCCTCTCCACTGGTTTTTCC
>CAZRKL010000209.1:0-2764 GCA_964600595.1 uncultured Leptolinea sp. | reverse complement strand
ATCCAGAATTTACCCAGTCATTAATCAAAGCTGGTCTGGACCATGTTCAAATAACTCTTGAATCACATGATGCTGACATCCACGATCAGATGGTAAATTGCCGTGGTGCGTGGAACCAGACTGTGCAGGGCATACGTGAAGTTCGGAAAAACCAGATCTATATGATGACCAATACAACCATGCTGCGATCCAACTATCAAAGTATGGATAAAACTCTCGATTTTTTGGCTGAATTGGGTGTACCAACCATTGGGTTGAATTCATTAATTTATTCCGGAAAAGGGAATGAGATAAGTAATGGATTATTTGAAAGAGAACTTCCTCCTTTATTATCCCTGGCGAAGACAAAAACTGAAAAGAATGGGCAGAAACTCATCTGGTATACCCCAACTGAATACTGCCACTTTGATCCGGTAAATGAAGATCTTGGAGTTAAAGGGTGTACAGCAGCCTATTTCAATATGTGCATAGAACCAGATGGAAGTGTTATTCCATGCCAGTCTTACTATTCATCTCTGGGTAATATTTTACAGAATGACTGGCACGATATCTGGAATCATCCACTGGCACTAGATTTACGCGAACGTCGGCTTGTTCCAGAACGATGTCAGGGATGTACCCTACTTGTTGAATGCGGCGGAGGATGCCCACTTCATCAGGTATCTGATAAAAAAGTATCCTGGCAAGATTCGTTTTCCATTCCTGCTACCAGCTAGAGAGGGTCGGACATGAAAAAAATAGAAAAATTATTTGAAAAGGTGTTCCCAAGCGCATCAAAGGCGGTACTTCCTTTGCCCCCTGGTATGTATCAGAGCAATCCAGAAAATTCACCGCATAAAATGCATCTACGCCTTGAAGCTGACGGTAGTGGTGTTCTAATTATTGATGCAAAAACAGCTTTGCATTTAAATAAAACAGCCGCTGAGTTCGCGTATTACCTGATCCATGGTGCTTCTAAAGAAACAACCCTTTTGCAGATTGAGAACCGTTACAGCGTAAAACGTGAACAACTTGAAGAAGATTATCTGCGACTTATGGAGACTATCCAGACCCTTTCTACAACAGAAGATCTTGATCCAGAAGGTTTTTTCTACGTTGACCGATTAGATCCATACAGTCAAAATTTGAGCGCTCCCTACAGGTTGGATATTGCTCTTACATACAGGCAGAATGAAGAAGCCGAAAAGGATACCACTCCCGCTGATCGGGTAAAAAGAGAACTGCTGAGCGAAGAGTGGAAATTGATCCTGAAAAAGACGTGGGATGCAGGTGTTCCGCATGTTGTTTTTACAGGCGGCGAACCAACATTACGACCAGATCTTCCTGAACTAATCGCATATGCTCAATCAAATGGGCAAATCACCGGTTTATTAACGGATGGATTTCGGCTTACAGATCCTGGATATTTGCACGAGTTGCTGCAAACAGGGTTGGATCATATCATGATTACACTCGACCCGGGCGAAGATCAGAGCTGGGAGGCAGTTCTGGACACCATTAAGGAAGATATTTACCTGACTGTTCATCTGACAATTACAAAAGATTCAGCGGTTGAATATCAGCCTGTTTTAGATAAGTTGGTATCCATGGGTGTAAAAAACATCTCGTTGAGTTCAATTCAGGCTGAATTATTGGATACTGTAAAGGTCTGTGGTGAATACGCGACAACACATGGTTTATCTTTAGTTTGGGATTTACCCGTTCCTTACTCACAATTTAATCCGATCTCCGCCGAATATCGTGGAGAGCAATTGATATCAGGGTCTGGTAATGCCTGGCTATATCTTGAGCCAGATGGCGATGTTTTACCCACGCAGGGTGTCATTAAACCATTGGGGAATTTGCTGGTGGATCCCTGGGAGAAAATCTGGAATAATCCACTTCGGAAATCTTAGCGAATGGAATGACCTCGATTAGTGATTGGGATGTACGTTTCAAACAACAAGCCGGATGGACTGCTTCCATCCGGTCTTATCTATTCAGTAAGGCTGGTATCTCGTCTGGGAAAAAAGTACTCGATCTGGGTTGTGGCACGGGTGTTCTGATATCTGAAATGGAAGAAAAATATGATATCCACTCCATAGGAATGGATATAGATTATTCCTCAATCAAATATGCAAAAAACTCCAGAAATATTTCCAACGTAATTTGTGCAGACGCTTATCGTATCCCGCTCCCCGATAGTTCAATAGATGTGGCGCTGTTCCATTTTGTCCTTTTATGGTTGCAGGATCCTGTAAAAGCGATTACCGAAGTGAAACGCTGTCTCAAACCGGAAGGTTGGTTGTTGTGCCTGGCTGAACCTGATCATGGTTCCCGTGTGGATTACCCCCCACCGTTGGATGACATTGGACGGCTCCAGACAGAATCACTTGAAAAACAGGGCGCAGATATTCAGGCAGGGCGCAAGTTGGGAGTATGGTTGCATCAGTCTGGTTTCAATATTTGTGAAACGGGTGTTTTAGGTTCGCAATGGTCTCCAGAAATAGATCAATCTGAGATCAATCTGGAGTGGGAATGGCTCGCGCGGGATGGGGTTAACCAATATGCCTTATCTGCGCAAACAATTAGAGATATTGATTTATCAGCGCGCAAAAATGGTTCCCGCGTGTTGAATGTCCCCACTTACTATGCTTGTGCAAAAAAAGTATAAAAATATTTTGATATGAGGGTTGCAGAAATAACAGAGTAAGACTATAATACCGTTCGTTGTTCGGGGCGTGGCGCAGCCCGGCTAGCGCGCTTGCATGGGGTGCAAGAGGTC
>CAZRKL010000208.1:0-2849 GCA_964600595.1 uncultured Leptolinea sp. | reverse complement strand
TCAACATGCTCCCCGAGAAGGTTTACTCTTCCGGGTGCAATGGCAACATAAGGGTATTCAGGAAAGTTGGTTGAGTTCATATGGATTTGATAGGATCAATTTTTCTTTTTGATCGCGTTTCAACTGCTTGATCTGTCTTTCACGTTTCATTGCAGAAGACCGGTCTGGTTGTGTTTCGACATAAACAAGGTTGACCGGGCGATGCATACGGGTATATTTTGCCCCCCTGCCGTTGTTATGCTGCTTTTCACGGCGAAGCGGATCCATTGTCCAGCCTGTATAGTAAGAGCCGTCAGCGCAGCGCAGGATATAGCAAAAATAACGGATTTCCATATCGGCTTAATCCGTGATTTACTTTTTCTTTTTGATACCCAATAATTTTCCGAGACGTTCACTCCAATTGGGTAGATCCACCTGCGTTCTGGGGAGATCTTCCCAATCACCCGTCTGGCGTTGTGTCTGTAATGCGATCAGTCCTTGCAATGCTTCAGTCTGCCATTGATCCAACTGATCCAGATCACCATCCTGCAGCATTTGCTTTACTGTGGATAATTCAGCAGACAGCAGGTCGATCCAGCGGATAATATTTTCACGGTTGTAGAGATAGTCTGATGTGGGTTGTTTGCCCTGGCTGTTAAGATATTGAGTATTGGCTGTTGAAAAAAAGGCGCGATCAGTCAGACGCCGCGTTTCACGCCATCCCGGTTGATGAGAAACCATCCGCATCAGCGATGTGCCCATTATTTCGGGGAGTTGTTCAACGCCAGCGCGCAAACCATCCAGTTCCACAGGGTCAGTGAATACCATGCCGGTCTTGAGCATGGAAGCCAATGTTTCAGCAAGTTCCACAGCTTCAGAAGAGCTCCGGGGTGTGGTTGCAATAAACATCAATCCTCCTGTGAACAAATCTGCCCGGGCTTTTTCAGGACTGACCGAGGTTTCTTCAAGATACGCAGGGTTTACTGTTAGGTATAGATTGACATGATGTTTGAAATCCGGCGCCACTTCGTGGAGCACCTCGTTGAATTGAGATTTGGTTCCGCCAACATCAAACAGGTAACGGGTTTCAACCAGGTCAGATGCCATGTGGCGCAGGTCTGCTAATGATTCATCATTAGGTTCACAGAGTAAAATCAAATCACAAGCATCGATTGCCTGGTTTAAATTATTTTCCACTCTATCCACCGCGCCCAGTTTTTGCGCCTGTTTTGCCCTGTCTGGGTCACGGTCGTGCCCGATACGGGTAACCTTGTCCCTGTATTCACCCAACGAAAGACCAATGGATGTTCCGATAATATCCAAACCCAGAATGGCGATTTGAAAAGTCATATCAAGCTCCCAAGAGTAATCGGAATATAGCGGTCAATGGAGGACCCATCAATGCGCCAAGCAGATCCAATCCGCCGACCCGTCCAATCATGATCAGTGCCAAAAGCAGAAGAGGACCATAAGGGCGGATACGGTCCATGAAGTCAGCTCCTGATGGAGGCAGGAGACCGTAAAGTACCTTTTCTCCATCGAGTGGAGCAAGGGGGATCAGGTTGAAGAGCAGCAAAGATATATTGATGATGATAAATGTGATCAGGAAATCAGAAACGCTGGGAAAGAAAATGGAACTTCCCGGCGAGTATGTTACCAGTCCGAGCCTGAATGGTACTGCTGCCAAAATTGCCAACAGCATATTTGAAATCGGTCCAGCGAGTGATACAAGCATCAATGCAGAGGATGATTTCCGCTGCAACGCGTAAGGGTTAACTGGTACTGGTTTTGCCCATCCAAAACCGCCAACAATTAGCATGAGGGTTCCGATAATATCAAGGTGCGCGATGGGATTTAAAGTCAATCGGCCTGCCCGGGCAGCTGTATCGTCTCCAAATTTATATGCAGACCAGGCATGCGCAAACTCATGAACGGAAAATGCAATTAATAATGTGACGATTCTTGAAATCAATACTGCGGGAGTAAGGTTTAACATAAGCAAAAATGATTATAACATGCGGATGTTATAATCATTTTATGCTGTCAGAGCTTCAAATTGATGATATTCTCCTACTCCGCAAGCCTCATCCGTGTGGAGGAACCACCTGGAAAGTTGTTCGATTGGGTGCGGATATTGGATTGGAGTGCCAGACCTGCCAGCGTCGTGTTCTACTCCCCAGACGGGAGCTGGCGAAGCGAATCAAGAAGAACCTGACCGGAGAATTGAATGCACCCAATCCGACATAATCCACCTCATGTGTTGTTTTTATTCTCAGATACCGGCGGCGGCCATCGATCTGCAGCTGAGGCTATCATGGAAGCCATCACGTTGGAATTTCCGGGGAAAATCACCGCGGAAATGGTGGATATCTTTAAAAGTTATGCGCCACCACCGTTGAAGTATGCTCCCCAGCTGTATCCGCCCATTTCAAAGATGCCTGAAATGTGGGCATTTGGTTACCACATTTCCGATGGGCGAAAACGGACATCCGCTTTCAATACTTTTGTCTGGCCATACATCAGACAGGCTACGAAAAAGCTGGTACAGGAAAACCCCGCAGATTTAATTGTCTCTGTGCATCCCTTATCCAACAGTCCGGTGCTGCGCGCGATGAAAAGGTCTCCGCTTCCGTTTATGACGGTTGTTACGGATATGGTATCCGTGCACGCTTTCTGGTATGACCGCCGGGCTGATGTGGTTGTTGTTCCAACGGAAGAAGCCCGCGAGCGCGGAATCTGGTATGGCTTAGACCCAGACCGGATCAAAGTGGTTGGATTACCTGTCGCGCAACGATTCTGCCATCCACCCGAAGATCCAATCGCGGTCAGGCGGGAGCTCGGATGGGATCTTGATAAACCAGTGATTCTCC
>CAZRKL010000207.1:0-2883 GCA_964600595.1 uncultured Leptolinea sp. | reverse complement strand
AATTGGGTATAACAACTTGATCCATAAAAAAAGACCCCGATCTCTCGAGGTCTGATGGGTGGCTGATGGGGGTCGAACCCACAACAACTTGATCCACAGTCAAGCGCTCTGCCATTGAGCTACAGCCACCATAGCGCGTGAAATTTTATCACAGCGTGATACCTTATGCAAGCTTTGCGCTGAAGTACCCGGCCAGGTCTGCTTCTGTCACCATCTCCTGGCTGCCGCTGGCAAGGTCTTTCACCGTCACCTTTCCCTGCGCCTGCTCATCCGGACCCAGCACCACCATAAACCGTACACCGGCTTTATCGGCGTACTTGAACTGCTTGGGCAGCTTGGCAACTTCAGGATAGCAGCTGGCAGAAATGCCTTCCTTCCGCAGGGCATCTGTGATCAGTACAGATTTTATGGCGCTGGTTTCATCGAAAATTGTTACCATGACCCTGGCTGGGAATAAGTTGAATTCAGGCAGGCAGCCGTATTTTTGAAGCGCGAGCCGAATGACCATGTCGCCCATGGCAAAACCCAATCCACCCACCGGCTGACCACCCACATCACCCACCAGGTTGTTGTATCTGCCGCCGCCCAGAATAGCTCTGAACTCGCCATCTTCATCACGGGCTTCAAAAACAACCCCTGTGTAATAATCCAACCCGCGGATGACGGATGGGTCGAAGCGGATGTACTCTGCCAATCCCGTAGCGTGTAATATTTCGAAAATCCGCGCCAGTTCCGGGCTTTCCTTCCACAAATCCAGGTTTCCAATCAGAGCTTCCAGCTTGTCTGTCTGTTCGGGATTTAAACCCATCTCCTGCGCAAACTGCCGCCAGACTTCCCGGTGCAGCTTCTCGCGCCGATCAATAACCTTAAACACCTGTTTGATGTTCTCTGGTGATACTCCCATTGCCAGGATCTGGCTCTCCATCAATTTGCGATGGTTCACCCGAATGTGAACCTGGCTGCTTTTCAAACCAACCTGTTTCAAAAATGATGCCGCGATGGATATCAATTCGGCATCCGCCTCAGCTGAATTGGGGCCAATCAGGTCGCAATTCCACTGGAAGAATTCCCGCGATCTGCCTTTTTGTGGTTTTTCATACCGCCAGAACGGACCATACGACCACCAACGCACCGGGAAAACCAGCTCGTTCTGCCGCTGGGCAATCATCCGGGCGAGGGATGGCGTCAACTCCGGTCGCAGGGTGATTAAATCTCCACCCCGGTCGGGGAATACAAAAGATTGCTCTTTTACCAGCTCATCCCCCGATTTCGCGGCGTACAAATCCACCTTTTCCAGGAAAGCAGCATCATATTCCTGGTATCCATAAGCTGAAGAAATCTCTCCAATATGTCTGTAAAGCCAGGACCGGTAAGCCATGTCTTCCGGGTAAAAATCTCGCGCGCCTTTAACACCTTGAATAATCGTTTTCATATACCTTCCAACCCGTCATAATGCAATCTGTGAAATCATATTTTAACACGCAAAACCTCACTTTCGGGTAAAAATGCTTGCTTTTACATTGTCCGTTCTTTATTATCAAGCTATACTATCCAATCAGATAAGTAGAATAATGTTTGCAGGTGAGCAGTATATGAAAATGCAGGATTTGTTGCAGTTGATCGATGGAACATTGCTTACAGAAACCAATAATCTGGAGCGTGAAATCAAAGGTGGTTGCGGGGCAGATTTAATGAGTGATGTACTGGCTTTCATTCAGCCAGATGCAGTACTCTTAACCGGTTTATGCAATCCGCAGGTGGTTCGCACCGCGCACATGGCAGATGTAGCAGCCATTGTAGTTGTGCGGGGGAAAAAACCACCCATGGAAACAATTGACCTGGCAAATGAAGAGAGTATCCCCCTTATCTCAACGCCATACGGCACCTTTGAATTATGCGGAAGGTTGTACGCCGCAGGTTTGCCATCTCTGGAAAAACCAGTCGGCGATGGACCCTGCTCTTGCGATGAGTAAACCCACGGAGAGTATTTCATGAGCGAAAACGTCACATCGGGGAAGGTTATTACAGACGAAATTGCAAAAGAAATTACTCGTGTTGAAGAATTATCCTACGAACTAAAAATTAATCAGGTGATGACCAGTGTGATGAAAACCGTCACACCTGATACATCTATGGAAGAAGTAGCCGATATCTTCAGAACCACCCACATCTCGGGCGCGCCGGTGGTGGTCGAGGGGAATTTGGTCGGAATTCTATCCATTGAAGATCTCATCCGTTCATTACGCGCAACAGATATAAAATCGCCTGTAGAGAAATACATGACAACCGATGTAATAACAGTGCACGATTACGATCCCGTAATTGAAGCGCTGAAAACATTTGTCATCCAGCATGTAGGCCGTTTACCGGTAGTGAATGTCCACGGCAAGCTGGTGGGTATCATCACCAAGGGTGATATCACCCGCGGATTTCTACGTTCTTTGCAGCATGATTTTCAGGCAGAAGAAGTACGCCGCTACCGCGCCAGCCATCTCTTTGAAGATATTGTCTCCAACCGTACCAGTTTAATCTTGCGTTACGAAATTAAACCCAAAGATTTTAATCATGGCGGTACAGCTTCGAGCTCCATCAAACGGGCATTGATCCGCCTTGGTGCAAATCCGCAAACCGCACGGCGCTGCGGAATTGCCATCTACGAAGCTGAAATGAATCTCATCATCCACACCAACCATGGCGGCACCATTCGGGTGGAAATCGAACCGCATCAAATCACCATGGAAGCGGTGGATGACGGACCCGGAATAAAAGATATTGATCTCGCCATGAAACCCGGCTGGTCCACCGCCACTGAAGAAATCCGCGAAATGGGTTTTGGTGCCGGCATGGGTTTGGTGAATATTTCCCGCTGTGTAGATCACATGA
>CAZRKL010000206.1:1679-2950 GCA_964600595.1 uncultured Leptolinea sp. | reverse complement strand
CCCTGGAAGGTGTAGATCAGTTCGTGATTGTTTATGACAGAGTAAGACTGAGCCAATTGTGTCAGTCCTTCCACACCATGTAGTTTTTCAGTTTCCAAATAGGTAACCCGTGAAGTAAATACTGACCCGGCATTGATGATGGGCAAGATAGGCAGGCTTGTTGGATTCGGATCGCGAGATTCCATCAATTCCATCAGGTAATTTTGTGTCATGAGTGCGCCCTCGAGCATGATCGCGTAATCGGCAGCGGGGATCACATGAATTCTGGGCTTGAGGAAGGTATCGGTTAATGGATAACCGTTTGGCTCAATTACATAATGCTCAGGCATGACCTCCCAGGGGCCGACCATGCCGTTGTCTTCCACTTTGGGCATTTTGCTCGCTACCAATGCTGTAGCCAGTTCGCGGGGGAAGCAAAACTCGAAATCTGGTATGGATGTGCAGGTGAGTTCCACCACCGGCTCTGCTGTAGGTTCTTCTATGGGCATTTCAGTTGGCGGTAATTCTGGAGTGGTGACCTCTTCTGGCTGCTGCATGGGTGGATTCTCAGTCGCTTCAACCGGCACAGGGGGTGCAGGGGTTTCTGCGGAACCCAGACCGGGAATCCGGCAAGCCAGTGTGCTTATCGTGAGCATAATTACAATGGTAAACAGGCGGATAGATTTCATAATAATCCTTCCAAATATTATTATTCAGCGAGCCATTCCACAATAGTGGCTTCACCCTGACCGACACCAACACACAGGGTTGCCAAACCATAAAACGGACGGGGCGCACTACTTACGCGGCGCTTCATTTCATGCAGCAATGTTACAAGAATTCGCGCGCCAGAGCAGCCAAGCGGATGCCCAAGCGCAACCGCGCCGCCATTGACGTTCGTGATCTCATGTGCCAGACCCAGTTCGCGCATACAGGTGAGTGCCTGCACCGCAAAGGCTTCGTTAATTTCCGCGAGGGCGATTTGCTCAATGGTCAGACCAGCTTTAGCCAGAGCTTTACGGGTGGCGGGGATGGGTCCGAGTCCCATCGTGCGCGGTTCCACCCCGGCTGATGCTGATGATACAAAACGTGCCAGCGGCTTGTATCCGAGCGCGTCTGCTTTTTCACGGCTCATAACCAGCAGGGCAGCGGCGCCATCGTTAAGGCTGGATGCGTTTCCGGCGGTGACGGTGCCATCTTTTCTGAAAGCCGGTCTCAACTTGCCAAGTGATTCAAGGCTGCTGTCTTTCCGCGGGCGTTCATCCTGATCCATCCAGACCACATCCCCTTTT
>CAZRKL010000206.1:0-1579 GCA_964600595.1 uncultured Leptolinea sp. | reverse complement strand
TAGGGCGCGCGGGACATGCTTTCTACGCCACCGGCAACATACAGATCTCCATCACCGGCGCGGATGGCTCGTGCCGCCAGATTGACCGCTGCCAGCCCGGATGCGCACAGTCTGTTTATGGTAAACGCGGGTACAGAGGTGGGGTAACCAGCCAGAAGCGTGCTGATACGGGCTATATTCCGGTTATCTTCCCCGGCCTGGTTGGCGCAGCCCAGTAAAACTTCATTCACCTGGTCTGTGGGCAGGTTGTTGCGTTCAGCCAGCGTGCGCAAGATGTGCGCCGCGAGGTCGTCTGGGCGGACGGTGGCCAGCCCTCCACCAAGAGATCCAATTGCAGTACGGACAGCATCCACGATGACAACTTCGGTCATACACACCTCCATGGTTTCAAAATAATTGTAGCATTATCTACGATTTCAAAGCAGGGTGGCGAACAGGTGATATTTTGGGTATTGACATAACGTAAATATAAATATATACTATAAGAGTAGTTAGTTAGCTACGATATATGAGGAGTGAGAAATGAAAAATCGAACAATCTTAACATTAGGCATCGCCGAATCCGTGAGCGCCATTGGCGACTGGATCACCATGATGTCCATCTTCGCCCTGCTGGTTTTTCGCGGAGATGGCGGTGTCGCGCAGAGCAGCGGGATCTTTCTGGCAGGTTTACTGCCAACCCTGCCTGCCAGCCTGGCTGCAGGATGGTTGTGCGACCGGTATGACCGGAAATACCTGATGATCGGCAGTCTGATCCTTTCGGGGTTGATTGTGAGCGGATTGATCTTCACCGAAAACCTCATCCTTATCTACGTATTACTGGCATTACAGGCGGTTTCTGTATCACTCATGACCCCCGCGCGGGCATCCATCCTCCCAGATATCCTTCCAAAGGAAGAATTGACCCGGGCGAACGCCTTCCTGCAGCAGCTCTCGAGCCTGGTAAAGATTGGCGCGCCGGTACTGGCGGGGGGCATCCTGGCCGTGATGAGTCCGCATCAGGCAATTATTCTGGATGTGGTGACTTTCTTCCTGGCGGCTGCCCTGCTCACCCGGTTACCCAAACTACCCCCGCGACAGATGGCAGTCTCAAAACCAATCTCAGCGGAAGCATCGGCTGAGCAAAAATCGGCACCACCGGCAGGAAACCTGCTGCGCGGCAATGCCCGCCTGCAGATGGTGTATATCACCGGGTTCCTGTGCATCCTTGTGCTCATCAGCTTTGATGTGCTCAGCGCGGTGTACTTCAGGGATGTGCTGCTGACCGGGGAACAGTACATGGGTATGGCAATCGGCTTGATCGGCGTGGGTACGCTCATTTCCACCATCTTATTGATGCGCCGAAAAGAACAGAGCGACCCCTGGCGGGATGTGATTACCGGCATCATCCTGCTGGGTATCATCCCGGCAGCCCTTTCTCTGGGGAATCTCATTCCAAATGTTGCCACGCTGCGGGTTATTGTACTGGGTGCATGCCTGCTGGGCGGGGTGGGGAACGGCTTTGTGCATGTGCAGATGGTCACCCTGCTGCAGACCCTCGCTCCTGCAGGGATGATGGGTCGGGCGAGCGGTTTGTTCC
>CAZRKL010000205.1:0-3049 GCA_964600595.1 uncultured Leptolinea sp. | reverse complement strand
GATAAGCCTCCATTGACGATGCTTCGGCGTTATGGCATAATCTACGGAAAGCAAAGATCGAAAAGAGTAAACTTCATCCGCTCAGCAGAGATCCCGGGGTTGGTGAAAACCGGGAAGCCTGATGAAGTTGAAAATCCTTCGGGAGCTGCAACCTGAACAGCGTGAGCCAAGTAAGTGCGCCGGATTTGTCACCGTTAGATTGACAGGGATATCGCCAAATCCTTGGCTGTATCTGTAAGGTGCCCGATATTTCGGGAACCAGGGTGGTACCGCGAGAATAACACCTCTCGTCCCTGATGGGATGGAGAGGTTTTCTTTATATTACGCCAATATCCTGATGGAGGATAAAAAATGAGTTTCAAACCAGTTTCACCCAAGCTTGATGTTGTACAGATGGAAGAGCGTATGCTGCGGCATTGGAAAATGTACAATATTTTCAAGCATACTGAAGAATTACGTCAAGGCTGCCCGGAATATGTTTTCTTTGAAGGACCTCCGACCGCTAATGGGAAACCCGGCGTTCACCACGTCCTAGCCCGGGCTTTCAAAGACATCTTCCCCAGATATAAAACAATGCGGGGGTATCATGTCACCCGTCGGGGCGGCTGGGATACGCATGGCTTACCTGTTGAAATTGAAGTTGAAAAGAAATTGGGATTCACAAATAAACAGCAGATTGAAGATTTTGGGATAGCGAAATTTAATGAACTCTGTCGCGAATCTGCATTCACCTATATACAAGAATGGGAGAAGCTGACTGACAGGATTGGTTTTTGGGTTGATCTGGAAACGGCGTATGTCACTTTCCGCAATGAATATATTGAATCAGTTTGGTGGATATTAAAGAATTTTTGGGATAAAGATCTGCTCTTTCAGGGATTTAAAGTTGTCCCATACTGCCCGCGCTGTGGTACGCCATTATCAGATCATGAAGTAGCTCAGGGATATCGGGAAGCGAAAGATCCATCCATCTTCTTCCGGCTGCCACTCGTGGATAAACCTGGCACTTCTCTACTGGTATGGACGACCACTCCATGGACATTGCCCGCGAATGTGGCTGTTGCTGCTCATCCTGATGTTGATTATGTGACTGTTGAACGTTCACTGCCAGAAGGTGGATCTGAAAAGCTGATCCTTGCCAAAGCGTTACTGGAAAAAGTATTCAGGGATGAAGAAGTCACCATACTGGATACCTTCAAAGGTAAGAATCTGAAGGGGAAGAAATATCAACCCCTGTTTACTTTTCTTCCTCCTGATAAACCAGCGCATTATGTTGTTAATGCCGATTTCGTAACCACCGAAGACGGAACCGGTCTGGTTCACATTGCTCCTGCCTTTGGCGCGGATGATATGGTAATGTCAGAGAAGTTCAACCTGCCCATCCTGCAAACTGTCGCGCCAGATGGAACTTTCATCAAGGAAGTACGCCCCTGGAGTGGTGTGTTTGTAAAAGATGCCGATCCATCAATCGCGAAAGACCTCGAGGCGCGGGGTTTACTCTTCCGCCTGGAAACCTACACGCACACCTACCCGTTTTGCTGGAGATGCCGTACACCTTTGCTGTACTACGCAAGAAAAACCTGGTATGTTCGCACCAGCCGGTATAAAGACAAGCTTGTCAGCCTGAACGAAAATATCAACTGGGTTCCCGGTCATATAAAAAACGGAAGATTTGGTAACTGGCTGGCGAACAATATCGATTGGGCACTGGGTCGGGAACGGTACTGGGGTACACCCCTTCCGGTATGGGAATGTGAAAGCTGTCATCACCAGGAAGCTGTCGGATCAGTTCAGGACCTTTCAGATAAAACCGGACGTGATCTAAGCAAGCTCGACTTACACCGACCCCATGTAGATCAAATCCATTATCCCTGCCCCAAGTGTCAGGAAACCATGACACGTGTTCCTGAACTCATTGATGTTTGGTTTGATTCAGGATCAATGCCGGTGGCACAATGGCACTATCCGTTCGAGAACCAGGACCTTTTCAAAAATCATTTCCCGGCAGACTTTATCTGTGAAGCCGTTGACCAGACCCGGGGATGGTTTTATTCCCTGCACGCCATCAGCACCATGCTCTTTGAACAGGAGTGTTTCAAGAATGTAATCTCCCTGGGATTAATCCTCGATGAAGAGGGTTTAAAGATGTCCAAGACCAAGGGCAATATCATCGAACCCTGGTCGGTAATCAATGCCCACGGAGCGGACGCTTTCCGCTGGTGCCTGTACACCGCCAGCCCTCCGGGGCAGGAAAGACGCTTCTCCGCCGACATGGTTGGCGAGGTAGTTCGGAATTTCACCCTTACTTTATGGAATACCTATTCATTCTTCGTGACATACGCGAAGCTGGATAACTGGACCCCGGACCCATCCATCAAACCCGAGTACAGTGAGCTGGATCGCTGGCTTTTATCTTATCTCAACGCATTAATCAGGGATGTAACAGCCGCTTTGGATAACTACGATGTCACCGGGGCAACACGCCCGCTTGAGAATTTTGTAAATCAATTATCCACCTGGTATTTACGCCGCTCCCGGAGACGCTTCTGGAAGAGTGATGCAGACGCTGACAAACACGCAGCCTATGCAACCCTGTATAAAGCCCTGGTAATGGTCAGTAAACTACTCTCACCTACAATGCCCTTCCTGGCAGATGAAATATACCAAAACCTTGTTCGTTCAGTTGAGCCAGAAGCGCCAGCCTCTGTTCATCTGACAGACTGGCCTGGTTATGATGAGACCTTGATTGATGAGAAACTCAATACAGAGATGGCTCTTACAATGAAACTCGCCTCTCTGGGTCACGCAGCCCGCAATAAAGCCAATCGAAAGGTGCGCCAACCCCTCGCCGAAATAGCATTTTCAGTTAGCAATGGTTTTGAACGTGAAGTTGTTGCAAAATATGCAGATATTCTGGCAGATGAGTTGAATGTAAAGCAGGTTCGGGTAATGGATGCAACCGGTGAAGCAGTATCGTTTGCATTAAATCCGCTGCCAAAACAACTCGGACAGAAATATGGCAAATTGTTCCCCGCCATTCGTTCTGAAA
>CAZRKL010000204.1:0-3059 GCA_964600595.1 uncultured Leptolinea sp. | reverse complement strand
TTCCAGTTCTTCCTCTTCTTCGTCCCAATCTTCATCGGTTGACATTTCTGCATTGGGAGAATAGGTTAAACAACCTGAATCAGGATCAAATTCCACCTGTGCGGCACTGCAATAACCGTCATCCAGTAGGGCGCAATCAAGATAATGACAACGAATTCTAGGCATAGCTCTTCTCTCCTGGTTATTAAGCTTGGTTTCTTAATAATTTCATAGATTTATAAAGTGAAAGACAAAAAATTGCTATCATCAGCAGAGCTGAAACAACACAATAGAAACATATTGCAAATAGTACTGCCAGTTCAATGTAGGTCAGGTATGCAGAGAAAATAACACCAAAGAGGGTCATCCCCAGCAAAGCGTAAGTGAGTATGGCTGATTCTTTTGCTGATTTCAATGACAATGTTGTTAATGCCAGGATTAGAAGATAACCAATCAGACCAATGTACGCTACCGGGATGCCATAAAGCTCAGAGTAGATACTGTTATTCACCGAGCTGCAATCTCCAAGACTGGGGTGGCATCTGATATTATTCTGCGTGAGTTTTCCCCATGAAAGATACCCGGCATTAATTACACCGATAATGGTTAAAACCAGTATGCTGATATTAATTTTTCGAAAGCTCCCCATCATACTCCTTGCTTGCGGCACGCATTTTACCCCACTAATGCAAATTGGTAAACCCCCTTGAGCATAGATTTTTTGCAATTACCCACCCCGAAATCGATGAACTTCCATAACATTTTGTAAATTCTCAATTCGGGAGAGGATTCGACTCAACTGAACGATATCTCCAACCTCAAGAACGACATTAATAACTGCGAGATTATGGTTAAGTTTCAAGTTTATGTCAACCAAATTTACATTTTCGTTTGTCAGGATGCTAGAAATATCTCCCATCAAACCCTGGCGGTCATAAGCTTTGATCTGTACCGACACCGGGTAGGTTCTAACTGGTTCTCCCCACGATACTTTAACAAGACGTTCCCGGTCTCGGGCTCGCAGAATATTTGGACAGTCCTGACGGTGTATGGTGGCACCTCTTCCACGGGTGATATATCCGATTATTTCATCTCCCGGCACCGGTTTGCAGCATTTTGCCATGGCGGTCAGTAAGCCTTTAAGCCCAAGCACTGTCACCGTGTCTGCAGTGATCTTGGTTGGCGTCGCCGGTTTTGGAACCAGGACCTCTTCGACCTTTTCTTTTTCACTTTCGGCAATCCGGCTGATGATTCTGCCAATGGAGAGGTCTCCACAACCTATCGCCTGGTAGAAATCGTCCAGGTCGGGTTGGTCGAATTCCTGACGTATTTTATCAATATCTATTTCACTCAATCCAAGGCGTTTAAACTCTTTTTCAAGCTGCAGTTTGCCTTGACCAACATTTTGATCGTAATCCTGTTTCTTAAACCACTGTTTAATTTTAGATCGACCGCGCTGCGTTGTAACCAAACCCAGACTTGGATTAAGCCAGTCACGGGATGGTCCGCCCTGTTTAGCCGTCAAGATCTCCACCTGATCACCAGTTTTTAATGCGTATTCGAGTGTGACCAGCTTGCCATTAATCTTTGCCCCGCGGCAACGGTGACCAATCTCAGTATGGACATGATAAGCAAAATCAAGCGGTGTCGAGCCGGCTGGAAGGTCAATGATATCTCCGCGGGGAGTGAAAACATACACCCTGTCCTGGAAAACATCTGTTTTCATGCCCTCCACGAATTCCTGGGCATCATCCACATCCTTTCGCCAGTCCATGAGGCGCCGCAACCAGTTTACCCGTTGTTCAAACGAATCGTCCCGTTTTCTTCCTTCCTTGTACCGCCAATGCGCTGCAATACCATATTCCGCGTTCTGATGCATCTCTGGTGTCCGAATCTGCACCTCGAGCGGTTTACCATCATCATAAATTACTGCGGTATGCAGGGATTGGTAGAAGTTATCCTTTGGCGCGGCGATATAATCATCAAATTCATGCGGAATGGGTCGCCAATTTGTATGAATTACTCCCAACGCTGCATAGCAGGATGGAATATCAGGAACAATCAACCTCACTGCTCGTAAATCGCGCACATGCTCAAAGGACTTGCCTTTCTCCATCATCTTTTTATAGATGGAGTAAATATGCTTTGGACGGCCACTGATTTCAACCTGTATGCCTGCTTGATTGAGCATTTGGGTTAATTTGGTAATTGTTTGCTTAATCTGGTTTTCTCGGCTTTCCCGTTTTTCAGCCAGTTGTTCCGCTATCTCTTTATACTTTTCCGGGTCAACATATCTGAATGCCAGGTCTTCCAGTTCCCATTTCATTTGCCAGATACCCAGACGATTCGCTAGGGGTGCAAATATTTCCATGGTTTCTCGTGCTATACGCCTGCGTTTAGCATCTGGCATGTATCCAAGTGTGCGCATATTATGGGTACGATCAGCCAACTTGATCAGCACCACCCGGATATCATCGCCCATTGCCAAAAATGTTTTTCTGAGCGTTTCAGATTTCAGGTCTCTTTTACGAGATCTTTGCTCCTGAAGCAATTCCTCTTCTGTCTTTCCATTCTCCTCTTTATCATCACCCTTATCACCATTATGCTCATGTTGATCTGCCCTTGAAACTCTTGGCAGATTCGTTAGCTTGGTCACGCCATCTACAAGTTTTGCGATCTCATCACCGAACTCAACCCGAATACGATCCAGGCTTACTTCAGTATCCTCAACGGTATCATGCAGTAGTCCCGCCACAATTACCTCAGGCGGGACTTTCATTTCAACTAAAATTGCAGCAACTGACAGACAGTGGGTAATGTATGGCTCGCCACTGACACGCTTCTGTCCTTCGTGAGCTGCCTCCGCCATCTTGTAAGCGCGTTGAATCATCTCCCGGTCGACCAGGTTGTAAGATTCTGGCAGGCTTTCAAGAAGATTTTCAATTTTCACAAGCGATGGCTCCGGCGAGATTTATTGGAATACGCAATTTGGTTATAGTGTAATCATTATTGCTCAGAGAACAAGACCAAATCAAGCGCTGATTTGCTCCAACAAATCCTCCAACGACATTGAATCCAGG
>CAZRKL010000203.1:0-3122 GCA_964600595.1 uncultured Leptolinea sp. | reverse complement strand
TTTCGTGCAGCTTGAGGACAGCCCAGGCAAGGATGGGCGGCTTGGTCACCTCGGCAGTTATGGGGTGGTCGATAGTTGCCACAATGCCGTCATCATAGACAACATCGGGGATCATGCCGTTCGGCAATTGGTGGGCAAGCATGGAGCGGATTTGATTTCGTGCAAGTTCAGCATCTACATGCCGGTAAGCCAGCGAATGCATGGCATTATCCCACAGCCAGAGACCGATATACCCCAGTTTGGACGGAGTCATGGCTTCGAATAGAACTTTACCCAGAGGGCTAATTAAATTGTTTGCCATCACCCACCATGCGTAAGCATAGGTGCGCGCATATTTTGGAGATACATCTGGTACGCGGCTGAACCAGTCCAACCACCGGTTTTTGGCAGCTTCGCGCATTTTCGAGAACGGGGCTAATTCTTTTTGACTTCGCTCTAAGGAATAAACCCCAATTATGGCGGAATTGTCTCTGCCGCCCTTTACAATAAATTCAACTTCAAAACCACCCTCCACTGGGCGAATTTTGTTTTGTAAAATCTTACTTGAGGTTGTGTACATCAAATCCCGCACGGCGATGAATTCACCACCTGTGGGGGTGTTTTTCCAGTATTGAGGGAACACTACCAGGCGGAATCCACAATTCATACCTCGTGGTAATCCGATAGCCAGGGTTTGTGGCTCTTGAAATACGAATTCAAAAACCCCGATTCTGGTCTTAAAAAGCAATTGATATGGATTACTGCTAACCTCGAAATCAAGTTCATTGCCGTCTCCATCAATTAAAGCCATATTCTGGATGTAAGGGGGACGGTGCAGGTATGCCTCGATATTTGGTTCGAGGTGAATCAGCCTTTCAGCAAGCTTTATGTATAACTGGTGCCGATCGAGATATTTAAAAACAAGTAATCTGGAGCCACGATCACTAAAAGGTACTTTGGTAATATCTATATGATTTTTGAGTAATCTTAAATAATCTTCTGATTTCATAAATTTTCGAAAATACCTACTTTTAATTCGACACAACTACAAAAAGCATTTTTTGAACCCCAAATTCAGTCTACCCCATCGGGAGATGTATGTCAAACCGATGTGATTCGGTCCAGAAAAACCCCTATGATTATGGTTATAATTATGAATTAGCAGATTCTGATTAGATAAAGGTTACTAATGAATAAAAACTCAAAATTCACCCAAGGCAGACTGATCGCCATTATCATCGGAATTTTCCTTTTGGCCGCCGCAGCCTGGTTGATGTTCTTCTTTCCTGCGGAGGGACAGATGAAGAACAATATCAGTTTCTTCGCAGCACTGATGCTGATGATAGGTTTGGGATTATTGTTTTATGGGATAACCGGCGGCAGGCAGCGCAGTAATGACATTCTCGCCCGAACCATCGACCGGGACAATGAAGATACGCAACAAGGGCAGTAATCGGATTATACGTTTTCTATTCATTTGGAGAACAATTTAATAATTCTTCCGTCTTTTTCACCGCGTCCATCCCCTCGGGGGATAGGCTGCTGTTATTAGTTGCTTCACTCCAGAGATAACACAATGCGCTTTGCAGGTCATCATCTTCTTTGAAGGCGATTTTCGTCCGCTTGAAAGCTTCATCCCAATTTTGAATATGGATATTGCCCTCGATGAAAACCAATTCTTCTGCAGGATCCCGGTGAACAAATCCCGAATCGGCAGCCAGTTTACCCAACTCTACGACCAGATTCCAATTGTCCTCGAACCTGGCGAGTTCTGCTTTCTGATAGAAATAACACCACTCATGAGGCGGTTCACTCCCGGCAAATTGTGCCGGGCTGGCAGATGGTGTACCCTGGCTGCTTACCTGCGCGGGGTTCGAGAAGGGCAGTGCCTCGGTGATAAGCGGTTCCAACCTGGGCAGATATTGGTCACGATGGGGGTCAAGCAGCCACAAACATCCATTTAGTGGAAAATGCAGAACCACGGCATTGTTGGTAGTGCCATTGAATGTACCCAGCCGATAGAACTGGCTTACGTCTGAGTTTGGTTTTAATTCCAGCGCGCCTGTTTCAGTGCGGACAGAGATAAAAGCAAACAGATAAGGGATGTCTTCCCCTGAAAAATCCGGGGCATACATCCAATTTAACGGAGCGGTGAGGGAATTATCACTCTCGAACAGGGAGGGCAGGTCTTCTGCCATCACCAGCGTGCCCGGTTTAAGCATTGGCGCGCGCCAGTGAAGCTGCCAGTAAAGGTCTTTTTGCAACTCCCAATCAGCCTTAAAGGTACTGGTGTGGATCATCTGAAGACCTGTTGAAAGCGCCACCACGATGCCAAGCATTAAAGCCCGCCAGTTTTGCTTGAGTGGTAAAGCAGCGAGCAACCCGATAATGAAGAGGCTGCCCCCAAGCATGTAAGGAAGGGTAAAACGGTCGCGCGGAAAATCCAACTCCACCCGCAAGTCCGTCACCAGGAATGGGATGCCTGCCAGTATTAATGCCGGAATGGAAAGGAGGAGCATCCCGCGCCAGCTATGTGTTTGATGCTTTTCGTCTTTCAGTGTTTTGCTTCCAAATAAACCACCTACGATCAACAGAGTGGCAACCAGAACCACCCAGTATAGAACGATCAACCAATCTCCATATGTCTGATGTACAGGAGGGTTTACCAACAGCTCCCAGATATCGAAAAGCACCACCTTTAAGTGGGAGAGCGCTCTAAGAATTAGGAACCAGAATGATTGCAGAGAAATACCACCCGAAGTCAACCCCTCCGGCTGGTAGGTGGGAAATTGGAAAAGGAAGATTCGCCAGTACAGATAGGCGGCAACAATCAGCAGATAAGGGATCCAATGTTTAAGTGACATTAAAATACGTCTGGAAATACCCGGATAGTAAGGAATAAGAATCAGATAGATGATGAATGGGCGTAACAGCTCAAGCCCGAAGAAATATTCCATACAGAACAGGTTGACAACTGAAGCCAGCATTGCCGCCAATGTAATTGGAAAGAAGCGAAAAGGTGTTTGGATGGCTTTGATCATTATTCCGAGAGAAAGGAGGAATGAGATCAGGACAATGTAAAAATGCCCATACATCAAAGATATTGAATGTTGTAAAAAACTCGGATATACCACGAATAAAAT
>CAZRKL010000202.1:0-3283 GCA_964600595.1 uncultured Leptolinea sp. | reverse complement strand
GAGATGGAGCTAACTTAAATGCACTGCTGGGGATTGTCAGACCTGGTGATCTTGGCTTCGACATCATGCATTTCAACCTTCATAAAACCTTTTCCACACCGCATGGCGGCGGTGGACCAGGCTCTGGTCCGGTTGCTGTGGCAGCCCACCTGGTGGATTTTCTACCGGCTCCGCTGGTTGATATCCTCGAAACGGGTGATGACGAAACAGCGCCATTGTATGGCTACTACTACCCTCCGAAATCTATAGGCAGAATGAAATCCTTTAACGGTCATTTTGGCATGCTCGTACGCGCATATACATACATCCTGATGCATGGACCAGATGGACTGCGCAGAATTGCCGAGTACGCGGTCTTAAATGCCAATTACCTCTTATCCAAAATCCGTCACGCGTATACCCTGCCCTATGATCGTATCTGCATGCATGAATTTGTTCTGGAAGGACACTGGAACGATGCACCGGATGTCCACGCACTGGATATTGCCAAGAGGTTGATGGATTACAATTTCCATCCCCCGACGAACTACTTCCCATTAATTGTTAAAGAAGCTTTAATGATTGAGCCTACCGAAACTGAAAGCAAGCAAACCCTCGATGCCTTTGCTGATGCGATGCTGAAAATTGCGGAAGAAGCGCATAAAGAGCCGGAATTGCTAAAATCTGCACCACACAATACACCGGTCGGCAGGTTGGATGAAGTAAAAGCAGCCAGAGATCTTGTCTTATGTTGTTGGCAACCGGATTAAAATTAATTTGAGCCAATAACAAAATAACACGGGGATAAATTATCCCCGTGTTATTTTGTTAAGGAATTGATAAGATTTACCCCTTGTATCCTCACCATGCACAAGGGATAATCTAATCAGAAATACTGTCTTGGAAATAATCATTTAATTTACAGGAGGTGAAACCGGATGAAACTAAGAAAGGAGCGAGGGCAGGGATTAGTTGAATATGCGTTGATTATGGTCATGGTTGCCCTGGCGGTCATCGTTATCCTTGCTCTTCTGGGTCCAGCAATCGGCAACATATATAGTAATCTCATTCCATTAATTTAATTTTTTTGAATTTTTTTAGTTTTATCAAAAGCTGCATTGAGCAGCTTTTTTTATTTGATAATTAATGAAACCGGGCAGTGATCTGAACCCATCACCTGATCATGGATCTGTACATCAACCACCCGATCTAAGAAGTTAGGAGAAATCATATAATAATCCAACCGCCAGCCGACATTCCGGGCACGGGCATTCGTAATATATGTCCACCAAGTGTACTGTACTTTCTCAGGATAAAGATGCCTGAATATGTCGATCATCCCATGAGCAATATACTCATCCACCTTTGCCCTCTCTTCGGGTAAGAAACCTGACGTATCCTGGTTTTGTTTGGGATTAGCCAGGTCAATTTCAGTATGCGCCGTGTTGAAATCACCGGTTATTACTACCTGTTCCCCTCGTGCTACCATTTCGTCGTAAATCTTGAGCAGCTCATCGTAAAACTCCAGCTTATAATCAACTCTGTCTTTACCACGCTGCCCATTGGGGAAGTAGATATTGAACAACGTGAAGCCGGCGTGTGTGCTCTGGACCACTCGACCTTCCACATCGAATTTTTCCAACCCAAGCCCATATTGCACTTTATCAGGAGAATTCTTAAAGAAAGTCGCCACACCGCTGTAGCCGGGGCGTTGGGCTGGATTCCAGACTATTTCGTAACCGGGAACATTAAGCTGTTCTGGTTTAAGTTGTTCGGGTTTGGATTTAATCTCCTGGAGACAGAGAATATCTGGTTGGGCTTCATTCAGCCACTCAAAAAATCCTTTTCCAGAAATTGCGCGATATCCATTGACATTCCATGTTGTAATCTTCATCTTCACTCCGGTTGCGTTTCAGAAAGCCTGTGGTAAACTTTAACTATTATAAGGAGGAAATCTATGGATGTCAGTCCCTCAAAGAAGATTGTATACATCGAAGACGATCCTGAAATGATCGACTTAGTAGAGATGATCCTGAACCGCCATGGATTTTCGGTAAAAGGAGCGCATGGAGGCAGAAAGGGGCTGGATATTGTCCATCAGGAAAATCCTGATCTGATCCTTCTAGACCTGATGATGCCCGACCTCGATGGCTGGGATGTTTATCAGCAATTGAAAGCGGATGACGCGACGAAATCGATCCCGGTCATTGTAATTACCGCCAAAGCGCAATCCATAGATAAAGTCTTAGGACTGCATATTGCTAAAGTCGATGACTATATTTCTAAGCCATTCCGCCCGCAAGAATTATTGGATAGCGTGGATAAGGTGATCAACCAGCGAAAGTAAACGCCAGTAATTTATTTATTCAATTCTTCGGACGACAGAAGTTGTCGTCCGAATTTATATTATGAAAACTGCCAGATTATACAACCCCCAAAGACCCCACTCACAACCCATTTATCTTCGAATTTGTAATGATTTTTTAACCCGACTGAAAGGGTTGATGTTCGAAGAACACATTGGCAGTCATAATGGCATTTTGCTAAAAATGGAGCAATTATCCCGGCTTAATTCCTCTATTCATATGCTATTTATGAATTTTGACATTGCGGTAATTTGGCTGGATGAAAACCTGGTTGTTGTAGACACTACCCTTGCAAAACGCTGGCACTTATACTATGCTCCATCAAAACCAGCGGTAAGTGTGGTTGAAACCCACCCGGCAAGGTTGGATGATTTTCGAATGGGTGATCAATTGGAACTGTTTTATGAATAGTATTCGGCGTGTAATCCTTATCAGTGTGATTGTTTTCCTTCTCATACCCTTTAGTAATGTGGTGGCACAAGAAGAATCACCTTCTGGACCAATCTACATTGTCCAGGAAGGTGATAACCTGACGTTAATTGCATCACGTTTTGGTTTATCGGCTGATGAATTGATTACAGCAAATCAAATTGAGAACGCCAATAACCTAAAAATTGGTGATCAGTTGGTGATTCCCGGTCTGGATGGGGTCCAAGGGTACCTCGTCACTCAAACGGTCGGATTTGGTGATACCCTCAAGCAGCTCAGTTCAAAGAATAATGTACCTGTTGATATGTTGGTTAAGTTGAACCATCTGACCACGCCAGCCGAATTGTATGCCGGTGTAAATCTTGTGATCCCGCAAACATCAGAAGAGCCCAATCCCTATCAACGGGGAATGGTTTCCAACGGCATGTCGATGCTTGAGTACGCCATCCTGGGCGGCACCTCTCCCTGGATTGTGCGAGATCAGAATAACCTGCAGGGCAATTGGGATA
>CAZRKL010000201.1:0-3333 GCA_964600595.1 uncultured Leptolinea sp. | reverse complement strand
GGAGATGAAGATGAGCATGTTCGAAATGCTGCTACCATGGCGATCTCAATCATGTCCATGCCGCAAGCCCAAGACCTGACAGCCAGGATACTTGTACAGGCAGATGAAAATATGCGCAGAGTTGTGGCGGAACTTGTTAGCCTCAATCCTGCTGAAGGAAAGCAGACGCTCAAAGATGGCGCGACATATGATGATATTCTGGTTCGGCGTGCAGCTGTGTATGGATTGGGGCTGATCAATGAGCCTTGGAGTATGGAGATACTCCAGAAGCTTCAGACCGAAGATGGTCAATGGGTGATCAGAAATACAGCAGCGCAAATGCTGGAAAATCAATCTGGAATAGACCCGCACATACCGCGTCAGTTACCAGAACCGCATCATACCCCGTGGTTAATTTCTTATGCTGCCCGGAACGATGAAGGAATCTCGCCCACCGCATCCTCTGTGCCTTTGTTCTTCAGGGTTTTGGCAAATGGGTCCGATGAAGAAAAAGTAGCCGCCCTTGAGTATCTGAGCCATCAACCGGATGAAGGGATTGTTGCCAAGATGTATGATGTTATATTCCAACCCGAATCAATCGTTAGAGAGTATGCAATATACACTCTCTGGAAGTTGTCACTGACAGGATTGCCATTCCCATCCATGAAAAAATATGGTTTAGGTTAATTCTCTGCGCGAGTCTGTAGAATACTCATTACTTTATCCGCATCGATCCCATTGATGCGGATAATTTTTTCTCTACTAAGTTCACCCCGAATGATCTCGATATTAGATACCGGTATTTGTAATATTTCATGAAGATATTTACACAAAGCCTTATTTGCTTTCCCCTCAACTGCGGGCGCATTAATTTTTATCTTTACAATGCCATCCTCACGAATTTCTACTACTTTATTCACACTCGAGTTTGGTTGTAACCGTATAGATAATTGCGTGACGCTTTCAGACAGTTTCATAAAATCAGGGGATTGAAAATAGGATATTCACAAGTAGTGAACCAATCACCTGAACCAGGATTAATAAAACCAATGGGCTGAGATCCAGCATTCCCAGCGGAGGTATAATCCGGCGGAGGGGATTTAATAATGGATTGACAAGTCCGTCCAGGAACATCCGGACTTTGTGGTAAGGCGATAGAATATAGCTCAGAATAACATCTACAACAATAACCAGTATATAAACTTCAATAAGTATTTGAACAGCTCTTCCTAAAATGAATCCCATAATTTCTCCTTCTTATGCTCTGTTGCCAAAGATGGCCGTTCCCACTCTGACCATTGTTGCCCCTTCTTCAATCGCATACGTGTAGTCTTGACTCGTGCCCATGGACAATTCAGTAAGCAATCCTTCTGGATAGTGTTTATTGATCAAATCCAATATCATTCTTGCCTGTGAGAAATATATCCTTGCCCGCTCCGGTTGGGTTGTTAGGGGAGGCATCACCATGATTCCACGCAATTGTAGGTTCTTCATGTTATTAATTGTCTCTATAGAACCCCAGAAAGCATCGTTATTATCAGGATTAAATATAAATCCTGATTTGGTATCTTCAGCCGCGATATTTATTTCAATGAGTACGGGTAATGATTTCCCGAGCAGGCTGAGAGCATTATCCAGTTTTTCGGCAATTTTTATGGAATCAACTGTTTGAATCCAATCATAGTTTTGAGCAGTAATTTGGGCTTTCCGTGATTGGATATGTCCAATCATGTGCCATTCAATATTATCCGCCTGAAGAATGGCTTTCTTCTCAGCACCCTCTTCAGGGTAATTCTCACCCAATATTTTTCCGCCGGCTCGAAGAAAAGCTTGAATTCTATCAATTGGCTGCCGTTTGCTGACGGCGACGAGGTTGATGTCATCCAGTTTCCTGTCAGCCTTATGAGCCGCAACAGTAATATTGTGAATTACTTCTTCGTAATTCCTCTTAATAGTATCTTCTAAGCTGGTTGAGTCCATAATCACAATTATAGCAACTGTATTGCTGCACCAAACCTGCCTGTTTTGCCGTGTTCCTTCCGGTGAGAGTACCAATCTTCTGTATGGCAGGCAGTGCATATTTGTGATACTTCAATATTTCGTACACCTTCATTCCAGAGTTGTAAATAATTCGCTCTCCACAGGTCCAGATGGAATTTGGTGCCGATCTTAACAAACAACTCATCCATCTGATCAGGAAACTGGGATGAGAATGCCTCTACAACATCATCGCCCACTGGATAATGCTCCTGGCAAATGGATGGTCCAATACCGGCAATTATATTCACAGGATCCGCATTAAATTCATTAACCATTGCTTGAATAAGAGCACCTGCAACATTCTTGGCTGTACCAATCCAGCCTGCGTGAGCAATGCCAACCGCCTTCTGCACCGTATCATAAACCATCAGAGGAACACAATCTGCAAAACGCATCACCAGAGTAACATTTTTCTGGTTACTGATGATGATATCTGCTTTCATATGCTCAGTATTTATAGGTCTGGGTTCTTTTGCAACAACATAATCAGCGCTGTGGACTTGCCAGACATCAAAAACCCGATCGGTAGGTAGATCCAGGGAAGTTAACATCAGGTCCTGGTTTTTGCGAGGGTTTGACGGTTCGTCTCCGACCGTTCCCCCCATATTCAGACTCATGAGATGCCCTTGAGAAACCCCGCCATGGCGGGTAAAAATACCATGTCTTAATGGGTAGCCAATGAATTTTTCAAATTCATACCAACGTAGACCATTTTTATCCTTGCGGATCATTCTGCTGCGACCTGATTGACAGCAATTTTCTTCGTTAATATTTTTCTGCTTTCCCGCATGGTCTCTTCAATGAGCGGATATCCATACCACGCTGTGGTGATACCAAAAAGTAAACCAGTGATGGTTCTTAACCAGGGTGTGCTCTCCCTGACAGGCAACCAGCTAAAAGTATTTTCAAGCAGCCCGGGTAATTGAGATACCCCATCTATTCCGAGGGGGATGATACCAAGCGCGATCCAGAAATACCAACGAAGAGGTTTCATTCTCTTCCCAGTAAGCGCAAACAAAATACCAAACAGCAGAATTCCACCGTAAATAGCCATATCCCGTTCGCAGAGGGCGATTTTATAGCCAACCACTGCATTGCCTATATAGTTTTTGGAAGCCCAAACATCATGGCTGTCGATTCCTGTAGCATCTTCAAACGACAATCCTGGCAATCCCGCCAGCTCCCTGGGATAAGCTGCCTGTTCACCAAATATAAACCAGGACCTGAATCCAAATTGATGGCAAAGTGGACTGTATATTTTATAGATGATGTTTGCAGGTAGAGTTGCCCCTGCCCGATAGAGGACCGGTGCCA
>CAZRKL010000200.1:0-3356 GCA_964600595.1 uncultured Leptolinea sp. | reverse complement strand
TGCCAATATATGAGACTAAACCCTCCTCGCGCAGGCGGATGAGCGCTTCCAACGCGCCGCCCGAACCCAGGGCGATTTCCCATTCGGCGGGGTCGATGAGGAAGTGCAGCTGGAGCAGATCCACCTTATCAACATGCAGACGTTCAAGCGAACGGAGGAATTCTTCACGGGCTTTCGGCGCGGTGCGCTCACCGGTCTTGGTGGCGAGAAAGAACGGCACACCGTTGCGGCGAATCCAATCGCCCACACGCAGCTCGGCTTCTCCGTAGCTGGCAGCCACATCCACATGGTTAACGCCGTAAGAGAGCGCCAACTCGATGGCGGCATCCGCCTCAGCCTGTTCTACTTTTGAAAACGCCGCCGCCCCAAGGAGGACACGCGAACTGGTGTGCCCGGTACGCCCGAAAACTGATTTTGCGATCATAAACCACCTCCGAATATTAATTTAACCATTAATCTGTCTTTTTGCGCATTCGCAAGAAGAGATAACCTGCCACACCAACGACAACTACCATACCCAGGCACAGAAACACCATGATGAATCCGGGAAATACGGGCAAATATGCCGGTGTACAGGTTATTTCCTCATCCATCCAATGGCTGCATTCCCCGCCATGCCGCGTCCAACCAAAAGGCAATGATCCGCATCTCTGCCTGATATCCTCCCCGAAAGCGCAGCGTCCATTAATCTGGTTTTTTACCACATCCGAGCAATCACCCGAAGAGCCGCTGTGCCCGGGTGTGCAGCAGAATTCGCTGGCAACAGGCACCCAGACCGGATCGATCTCCACAACTTCAAAATCCACCGGGCAGGTGACATTAAAGGCATATCCCAACACCTTCCAACCCTCGGGCAGACGGCAGTCGGCGCACTCATCGCCGCAGGAAAATTCCGCGCACTGCCTGGTTTCATGATTGACTGCGATCCGCGCAGGCTGCATCTCAGCGGTGACGCCGGGGACTGCAACGAACAGCAATGCTGCAACTGCGCCAAGGACAACTAACCACCAACCTGCCCGCCTGAGATATCTCAAAGAACCAACCCTTTTTTGTTACAGCAGTATCTCTAATGTAAAGCTTCAACTGGTACGGCGGGAAAGGAGAATCCCAATGGCAACACCTATGGCAATCCCCGCACCCACGCCAACCGCGATGTTATCTATTGCCGCACCGAATCCAGCTCCAATTGCTACACCCACTGCGAGCCAGAGTCCAATGACCTTTCTCTTTTTCTCTTCAGGTGATTGATCATTTTTCATATTTCCCTCCGTTTGTAATACCCACCCAAATACTTATCCATTTTACAAAATCTGAAATGCAAAATTCATAAACAAACCTTTAGCACACTGGAACCCTGTCATAAAATTTTAGGTTGATTCAATTAAAAAAGGAACAACGAAACAAAAGGAAACAAATGCCGGACTTTGATGTGTCACTGACAACCTTTACATATTATAGGAGATGCAAATATGAAAGGGAACCTGTCATAGATGACAGCACTCAATCTTTCGGATTGTAGTGGTACCCATCTCCGAGAAAAACCATATGGCAGGATGTTCTA
The DNA here is from genome assembly GCA_964600595.1 of uncultured Leptolinea sp. Classification (GTDB taxonomy): domain Bacteria; phylum Chloroflexota; class Anaerolineae; order Anaerolineales; family Anaerolineaceae; genus DAIOEK01. Next base: position 1,795 of record CAZRKL010000200.1, on the reverse strand, counting down.
ATGCATTATGGCAGTGTCAGTAAATCATAGACTAAGGTATTGGTTTTCTGGTTAGCCGGATTTTGCCAGTCATCTTCCTTGGTAACTGAGGTCTCATTATATTGCAGCGTGTCTGCGGAGACTGATTGGACATGGTACTGGTGTGTCAGATCGGACCCGGCGATCTCAGTGACAACTCCGGTTTTCAGGTTGATGGCGTTGATGCCCGGCGCTTCACCGGCACCCCACGGGCGATTATCAAACCTATCACAGGTGTTAAATATCAAGTAGTCTTTCCAGAACAAGTGGCTGCCATTTTCTCCCGCAGACAGGCAAAATTCATCCACCACCTGCCGCTTATCAGATAGGTTTATCACAATCGCCTGCCGTGTAGTATACGTGCCGGGTGAGAGCAGCAGATAGCCAGCCGTCTCGTCACTGAATACCTGCACAGATCCCATAAACGCAAACTTGCCATCCACTTTAACAATCTGATTATTGGATTTTTCCAAGACAATAATCTCACCAGATTTTTCCATGGAATCATCACCATCTTTTTCCTTGAGGTAGACAGAAAAACGATCATCTTCACCTAGCAGCTCACGGTTGGGGAAATCGCCCAGGGTTCTTCCTTCAAGCTCTGTTCCATCAGGTAGATCTGTTGGGGAAACCTGCTCCTGGTTGAGTACAGCCAGCGTACCGGCTACATAGGTTTCAAGCTGCCCGTTATTGTTCACATCATTTGGCTGCAAACCGCTGATACTGCAGGCAAGCTGTACAAACAGGAAAAATAACAGGTAAATGCCTATGGATAATTTCTTCATTCCAGCCTCGGTTCTATCAAAAAAGCGATGATCAAATTTTCATTTTCAAGATTTCCAGTGAATATTATTGTGCAGTATCAAAGTTAATTTAGTGGTGCCCCTATTCGTTCCATTATATTGACATCACCAAACGACGCAACAAACCCTGCCCGTCACTTACCTACGGTGTTTAATCAGGGTTCCAGTTGAACGATAAAAATTATTATCCTTCACGCAGAACGAGGATAACCCACCAGGTATGCAAACCTGAACACGGGGGTGCCGGTAGAAGCGTAACCGATCTCCCAAATATAATCAGGCGCATCGATCACCTTGACCAGTTCGGTCAGCTCCCGGGGGGAATAAGTTCGCAGCAAAGAGATCACACCATCCCAGGCGGTTGCCAGCGGAACGACAGGCACAAGATATGTCCAGAAAAAACGGGCAATAGATCGGGGTTTGATGAAAGGTGTGATAAACAAGTAAGTTAAGCAGGTGATGACCGGCGATAATATGAGTAAAAGCAGCCCAAGGGGTGGTTTCAGGCTGGCATCGAACACGCCAATGGCGGTGTGCCTTTCAACCGCATCCTCCAAAACCTTTTTTGCCTGGTCGGGTTTGAAGTGATGAAACCCTTCGAACAATGTCCGCATTCCCCGCAGCGGCATCGGTACATGCAGCGCATCGACCGGTTCGGGATGATATTTTATATGTGGATGAGATGAGTATGCCCACCTGCTCACGAATTGCTGCCCGGGAAATTTATCGGTGAGGGTTACATTTACGGATAGCCCGGCGTTTGCGAGCTGGTTTATAAGGTGCAGCCAGGGACCGGAACCGCCAGAACACAGGTCGATGATTTCATTTGAATGGATACCATCCAACGCCCTTTTAATAATGGGTACCAGGTTTTCATGTCCTGACCCGAGAGAAGCAGCAAACTGCAGATAATCAGTTTGGAACTGGCGGAACAGGTCGGGGTACCACGATTGATCGGTAAATTCGAAAAGATG
>CAZRKL010000199.1:1392-3364 GCA_964600595.1 uncultured Leptolinea sp. | reverse complement strand
CAGATGCTATGTTTTCAATTGCTTGGTTTACTTCACTTGAAGATGCTGCCATTTCTTCGGTGGCAGCCGTATTTTCTTCGACCACTGCTGATACAGAATCAACTGATAGAACAAGCTGATCTGTAAATTCACTCATTCTGACAGCCGCTTGAGTTGCTTCATCAGATTTTCTGGTTACTTCTTCAGCCGCGGTAATGATCTGCTGTAAGGCTGAATGCGCCTTTTCTGCCAGTTCATAGCCATGATCCACTTCATTGGCACTTTCCTGCATGGCTATTACTGCCTCTTTCATTCTTTTTCTAATTTCACGAATTAGGGCAGCAATATCTTTTGCCGATGCCTTGGAATTTTCTGCCAACCGGTATACTTCGTTGGCTACCACGGCAAACCCACCCACCCTCAGACTGAAGTTTGAGAGTGATTCTGCATTAAATCCCACCTGGATCACACCGGGTTTATCTCTGCGGGTAACACCAACATATTTATATAAAGTATTGTCAATGGTTCGTTTTCTGGGCGGCTGACAAACATACCCATCTTTTTCGTGAATGATTTTTCGGAATGCATACGATTGCTCTTTGGGATCATCAGAATATCTGAATCCGAGAGTTCTGCTATCACTTGAGAAAATATTAACACCATCTTCATTTGCTACAGAAATGACATCCAAACTGGTTTTACGCGCGAGTTCAGACCAAAAGCTCTCTGCGCGCTTTTCATTCTCCGACAGGATTTGGTTTACCAGTTGGGCTTGCGATAACATCTGCCTGTTTAGAAGGGTCTCAATCAATTCACCTGCCTGAGATTCAGCTCGCGCGGCTTCGATTGCGGCGTTCAACGCCAATAGATTCGTTTGCCCGGCAATATCTTCAATGGTCAGGATGATATCCCCAATCTGGTCGGATCGTTCTTCCATTTGCTTCATTTTTTTGTCGGTGATATCCACTTTTTCCCGGATTACCTGCATACCATTTAGATTTTCATTAACAACTGCTGATCCGGATACCGCTGCAGATGAAGCACTTCTTGAAATATCAGATGCTTGTTGAACACTATCCGTTACTTCCTGGATGGCTTTTGAAATCTCATGGGTAATCTCAGCTGCCTTTGTTGCCGCAGCTGCCTGTTCCTGCGCACCCCTGGCTACACCTTCAATGGCTCGGATGAGCTGATCGACACCACCCGCGGTTCGGGTGATTGAATCTGTCTGTTGCGAGGCTCCATGCGCAATTTGTTGGATAGTCGTGGCAATCTGACTGGTTGCTTGCGTCGCGTGGGAAGCGTTCTCTGCCAATGCGAGGGCAGACTGATCGAGGATGTCTGCATTATCTTTGATCAGAGCCATTTGATCTTTTAATTTCTGGGTCATTGTGAAAAATGAATGAGCCAGCGCGTCATCATCTGAACGGGGTGTGATTACACTCGTTAAATCACCTGAAGCAATTTTCTGTGCTTCTTCAGCCATGCTCTGAAGATATGAAATTGATTTTTGTAGAGATTGCGAAAGTTGACCTATTTCGTTCTTGCTTTTTACACGCATGTTCACTTTGAGGTTTCCGGTTGCCAGAACCTCCGCATTTTTCATCAATTGAATAATTGGTTTCGTGAGCCCCCGAGCAAAAATCATAAAAACCAAACCAGCAATTATTGAGGCGATTAATCCTAAAACAATTCCAGTAATAACGGAAACTCGTTTGTTCTCTGTGATAAAAACAACCGTTTCCTGGATTTCTTCAGCCGGCAAAGCGACTCCAATTACCCAATCCCAGGGGGCATAATAGGCAAGCCGCAGATGTTGTTTCTTGCCCTCCGAAACTGGTGTGTATTCAAATGAAGCAGTTTCGTCGGATTTGAGCAGGGTAGCCCTGGAGACAATTTCTTCTCCGATATCATATCCTTCAGCTGATACCTCGCCAATCAGGCTGTTCCCATCTGTGGCTGTATCCTGCGAGATGATATACTGCCCTCTACG
>CAZRKL010000199.1:0-1292 GCA_964600595.1 uncultured Leptolinea sp. | reverse complement strand
TATTACGTAATGTGGCATCGTTTTCCTGTTTGATACCTACAAAAATTGCACCAATTACTTTGCTGGTTTCATCCTTAACCGGGCGGTAAGCGCTCAGATACCAATCATCTACTACCCGTGCAATGCCGGTGAAATCCTTACCTTGCATCACTGCCTCAACAACAGGATTATCCACTCCACCCGGGTTTTTGGCAGGGATGTATGTGCCCACAGCGCGCTTCCCATTATTCAAAACATTTGTAGATACCCGTAACATATCCCCCTGTTTGTTCATGATCTGAAAGAGGGTTACAACATTTCCTGTGATGTTTTTTACATCATCCACAATGGGTTCATTCTGGTCGGGATTATCATTCAAGATAGTAGGTTTCCCGCCAATTGCCATCTTGGGAATAGCAACGGTGATTGATTCTCCGGTCAATTGATTTGTGGCAGTAACACCAGATTGTTCTTCCAGTAAGGTTATGCCACCTTGCTGATCAATCAGGTATTCTGCCAAATTGATATCAGCAACTAATCGCTGACGCATGGACTGATCTTGAGAAGCAATTTGGTTGGATAAGCCCAGGGTGATGTGGTTCAGGTCTGTGGAATATAAATCGAGGAACTCTTGCTCAACCTGTGAGGTTAAAGTATTCAGCTGGAATACATTAACCAGCGTCAGTACAATTGCCACGAGAAGGATGGCCGATATACCAATAATGATAAGACTGGTTTGAATTGATGTGCGCTTCTGCTTGTTCGATTGAAGGTCCCGGTCTAATATTGATTTGTTTCCCATGGTATCTCCCTGGTGAGATGATTCGTTCCCGAAGAACTTCGAAATATCACTCCACTTACAATTTGAATCGATTTATTATTGTTTCCAGGTTGGCAGCCAGATCTGAAAGATTTCTGGCTGATGTGCTCACATCTTGAACCTGGTTGTTCATCTCGGCTGCGCTGGCGGATACTTCTTCGACAGCCGCTGAGTTTTCTTCACTGATGGATGCGATATTCTCAATACTTGTTCCCACTTCATTTGCACCCGCAGACATCTCTTCAGTAGCCGCCGAGTTTTGCTCTACAATTTCTGACACAGAATCGACCGCTCTGATAAGGGAGTCTGTTGCTTCAGTCATCTTCTGCGTGGCTGAGCTTGCATCTTGCGCCTGGGCTAAAACTGCCTGAAAAGCCTGTAATATTTCTTGTAACGCGGTTTCTGCCTGGTTGGCAGCTTCCACACTTGTTTCAACTTCATCAGTGGAAGATTTCATTGCTTTGGTCGCCTCATGAACAGATTTGTTTATTTG
>CAZRKL010000198.1:0-3380 GCA_964600595.1 uncultured Leptolinea sp. | reverse complement strand
CATGGTGGTGTGATCAACCCGGATGGAATTGATATTCAAAAAGCGCTTGAGGTTCTTGAGCAGGGAGGGAATCTGGCTGCTCTATCAACCATCCCTGCGCCTGTGGATGGGGTTAGTTTTATTAAAGCATGTGACGGGGATGTACTGATTGAAACCACCCCGGTAAATCACCTTTCTGGTCAACCTGCCATAGACCACATCAAGACGGCGCTCGAAAAAAAGATGCATGCAGTCACCGCCAACAAAGGTCCTGTTGTTCATGGATACAGGCTGCTCACAGATATTGCTGAGCAAAATGGAAGAAAGTTTTACTTTGAGTCTGCGGTGATGGACGGTGCGCCGATATTCTCACTTTTTCGCGAGACACTACCACTAGCTGATTTGATCAGCTTCCGGGGCATATTAAATTCATGCACGAATATGATCCTTGGCAGAATGGAAACAGGTGAGAGCTTAAACGATGCCATTACTTATGGACAGAGTATCGGTATCGCAGAGACTGATCCATCGGCGGATATTGATGGATGGGATGCTGCCATCAAGGTGGCTGCGCTTTCAACAGTCCTCATGGGCATTCCCCTGTCACCGCAGCAAGTTGATCGCACTGGTATCAGAGAAATAACTCAGGCAGATATCCAGATGGCAAAGTCTGAAGGAAAGCGCTGGAAGTTGGTCTGCTCTGCCCAAAGGGAAGGCGGGAATGTGATTGCCCGGGTAAAACCTGAAATGGTTTCACCCGACTCGGTTTTATATTCCATTCAGGGTACCAGCTCGTATTGTCAATTTATGCTGGATTCACTACCCGGATTGGGTGTGGTTGAATCTGACCCGGGTCCACAAACAACTGCCTATGGCATGTTTGCCGACTGGCTAAATTGCATAAAAAATGAGTGATCATCCATGACCGGATCTGAAGTGTTTCCAGTCTTTATATCATTGGGCAGCAACATTGAACCGCGGGTTGAACACCTTCAACACGCCAGACTGGAATTGGGAACTCAGATACAGATTACCCGGTTATCTTCCATTTATGAAACTGAACCCTGGGGTTTTTCTGAGCAGGCTTACTTTCTAAATCAGGTGATTGAGTGCAGGGTATCACTTTCAGCGGTGGAGCTATTGCGGTTATTGAAAAGAATTGAGTGCAATGTAGGGCGAAAACCGACATTCAGGTTTGGACCACGAGAGATAGATCTGGATATCTTGCTTTACGGAAATGAAATAATTGATGCGGATGACCTGAAAATACCGCATCCCCGGATAATTGAAAGAGCTTTTATTCTGGTTCCCCTCATTGAATTGGCTTCGGATTTGCAGTTACCCGGGACTGGATTATCTGTAAAGGAAGCTCTTGCAGCAGTTGATTCAAAAGGTGTGCAATTGTGGACAGGAGGACGGAGTGAGTAAGGCGATCCTGGAGTGGGGCAGCCGCACATATATTATGGGGATCCTTAACATAACCCCTGACAGCTTTTCGGGTGATGGATTATTGAACACTCCTGACCTGGTTAACGCCGCCGTTGAAAAAGCGGTTGGTTTTGAAGTAGATGGCGCGGATATCATTGATATTGGCGGGGAATCTACCCGACCTGGGTCCAACGCTGTTGATGAGAAAGACGAAATAGAGCGTATTTTGCCTGTGATCCGCGAGGTGAGAAAAAACACCCAATGCATCATTTCTGTCGATACCTATAAGGCGGGCGTAGCAAAGGCTGCCTTGGATGCAGGTGCTGATTGGATCAACGATGTTTGGGCGATGCAGCGGGATGAAAAAATGGCGCCTTTGGTTGTAAAAAGGAACTGCCCGGTGGTTTTAATGCACAACCGCACCCGGACTGGTGAATTCAAATTTGACTCCCGGCTTGGAGGTATGTACAGCGGGGCAGAATTCAAGGATGTCGTCCACGATGTCCGCTCTGATCTGCGTGTTATTACAGAATTAGGAATGGATCAGGGAATTAAACCTGAGAATATCATTCTGGACCCTGGTATTGGATTTGGAAAATCTGTTGCACAGAATATGGCTCTTATTAACCATCTGGATGTAATCCGAACACTGGGATATCCGGTTCTACTGGGCGTTTCACGCAAGTCATTCATCGGTTTCAGCCAGAACCTTCCTCCATCCGAAAGGTTGGAAGGGTCCCTCGCTGCAGCCGTTGTGGGTATCGCCCGCGGGGCAGATATTTTACGGGTGCATGATGTCAAAGAGACTGTCAGGGCAGCTCGCCTGGCAGATGCAGTAGTGAGGGGAAGTTGAGAGCTTTGCGCCAGATGCTGCTGACCAGACGAAGGCGAAATCGACATGAGATGCGCCATATCTTGCGCCGCCAAACCACGAATGTCTCCGGATGGGGTGCTGCTGCTATTTTCTCCGTTCTCGCTGCTGTAGCAATGTTTTTATTGGTTTGGGAATACAACCGTCTTACCGCAGACCTGCCATCCATTGAAGCCATACCACGGCAGCTTAACGCCCAATCTGCTGTTTTCACCCGACCCACCCGGATACTTGACCGGGATGGGAATGTAGTATTGCTTGAAATTAGTAATCCTGCTGTGCAGCGAAAATATATGCGGTTGAGCGGTGTGGGGGATACCGTCTCTTCAGAATTTGTAGATGCGTTGCTTTCCATTCAACAGCCCGACTACTGGCAGTCTTCAGGAATAAGGGTGGATACACTCAATCCGGATGAGCATCCTACCATTGCGCAGAAGCTGGTTTTTCAGATGCTTCTGTCTACCGAACCTTCTGATACCCGCCGTGCTATTCGGGAAAGAATTCTGGCGATGCAAGTCTTATCGCGATTTGGTAGAGAACAGGTTCTGGAGTGGTATATTAACAGCCTTGATTTTGGCTACCTGGCTTATGGTGTGGAAGCCGGAGCGCAGACATACTTTGGAAAATCAAGTGCTTCTTTGAACCTGCCCGAGGCATCCATGCTTGCAGGTACGGCTTTTGCCCCGGCAATCAACCCATGGGATTCTCCGGCAGGGGCAGAGACATTGAAACAGGAAGTGCTGAAGGCATTGGCTACACAAAAAAAGATCACCCCGGCTGTTTTCAATGCCGCGGTCAGGGCAAAAGTGATAGTTTCTAAAAAAACCATCAACGGGGTGAACAAGTATCCGGGTTTTAATCAAAAGGTTCTCGCCCAGATGGAAAAAATCTTTGGAAAAAGTCGTACCGAAAGGGGCGGTCTTATCATCCAGACTACCCTGGATGCGAATTTACAGGCGGAGATCCTCTGTACGTCCATAGCCCAGTTATCTGTTATTGAAGGACATTCTTCGCAATCCGTGGCTTTCTCACAAGGTTGCCCAACTTCCAGATTACTGCCTCTTTTACCACCTGTTGATCCCCGAGATAAAAATTCCATTGC
>CAZRKL010000197.1:0-3425 GCA_964600595.1 uncultured Leptolinea sp. | reverse complement strand
ATCCTGAACTTCAGGGGCTCAGCGCATTTGAGGTGTACCACGCGATCCGGAACTATTATCTACCAGCAAAATCCAACCTGGCGCTGGGAATTTTTGCCAACTTCATCCAGAAGCAGCAGGGGTTTGGAAATATTGATGCCAGGTATGGGTTGGGTGGATATCAATCTCGAGTATTGGCACCTCCAATCATGGCAGCAAGCCTGGTGGAGATCGCTGGATGTCTACCGGGTAATCCCATCATCGCTGAGAGCTATAACCTGCTAAAGCACTTTATTGACCGGTGGGTTGATGTTGATCACGACAGGGATGGAGACATGATCCCGGAGTGGGATCATGCCATTCAAACCGGTTGGGAGGACAACCCGCTGTTTAACCGCTGGCAACCGAATGGCAAGGGATATCCACCCGGGATCATCGAAGCACCAGATCTGGCTGCTTACCTGTTCCACGAATGTAAAGCTATGGCGAGTCTGGCTGAGCAGCTGGGACATAAAGACGATAAACAGCAATACACGGCTCTTGCAGAGCGGGTCCGCACATCTGCCCAGGAGATGTGGGATAAACGGAGAAAACAGTTTTGTTACCGTGATAGAGATTCACACGAAACCCCGGATGGTGGGGTGTTGTTTTCCGGCGAGGGTAGCGGAACTTTTCACCTGGAGAACACATTTCAAAACCTTACCCGCGTATGTTTGAAGATCAAACATAAATTTCAAAGCCCGGTCTCACTGGAAGTGCAAATTATTGGTAAAGACTCTGAGGGCAAAATAGACCTGCACAAGGTTATCGCATCCCCATCTGATTGGACGGAGAATGGGTTAATTCTCACCTGCATGAAAGCATACAGGTCAATTGATCAAATATCATTATGGAACCTTCCAGATGGCATCGGGTGGAAGCTGGAGAATCTGGAATTAAATCAAAGTGATCTTACTCAATTTATTCCCCTGTGGGCGGGTATGGTGGATGACAAACAGGCTGAATTAATGATTAGGAAGAACCTAGTGCCTCATTGGTCTGAGCCTTTTCTCGGGGGGATGCCGATGATGAATAAACCAGAAAAAACCTCAAGGAACAAGGAGTCTGTCTTCCCTGTCCACTCAGGATTAATGAGCATGGTGCTGGACGGTATGCTGCGGTATGGTTACCAGGCAGAGACAGGTCAACTTGTAAATAAGCTGATGGAAGCTATAATTAATGTAATCCGGCAGACAGGCAGCTTTGTTGATCATCTGGATGCAAAAACCGGACTGGCAAAAGATGCCAGGAACTCCATCCTAAGCCTGCCACCCATTGGGTTGTTCCTGCGGAGCCTGGGACTTGAGATCCATTCACCAGAGCGGATGACCATTTCAGGAACTAATCCATATACCTGGGATGTGACCATCAAGTTCAGGGGAACCCGGATCATCCGGTGCAAAGAGGAAACTGAAATCACATTCAGAGACGGGCAGACGGTCCAGATCACAGGTCCGGAGAAAAGGTTAATTGAGAGGAAAGGAGACGGTGAAAGATCATGACAGACAACCAGAATGCCAGTCTTTGGATAGCTGTGGTACAGGCTCAAGACAGTGATAACGCCACATCCGCACTCACCAAACTGGGTGTCACCGTTACCCGGTTACCCAGTGTTGGAGGATTTCTGGGCAGGAGAAATGCCACGCTGCTCATTGGCATACCTGCTGCCTTTGAAAACCAGGTGATGGCAGAACTGCAGAGAAATTGCCGCCAGCGGGTTGAATATATATCCATTCCATTAGAAAGCGCTCCCCTTCCGCTTCCTGCTCCCACGCCGGTGACAATCGGCGGAGCAGCGATTTTTGCTCTGGAAGTAGAGCACTTTGAGGTGATATAACGATGAAACTCATAATCGCGATAATTCAAGACCAAGATACAGAACCAGTTTCAAGGGCACTGACCTCGATGAGTTTTCGGGTAACGTTGGTTGCATCCACCGGTGGATTTCTGAGAAAAGGCTCTTCAACCCTGCTTATTGGTGTTGAAGATCACCAGGTTGAACAGGCGCTGCAAATATTACGAGATACCTGTTCGCTATCCAATGATCCCAATCAGAAACGGGCAACTATCTTTGTGCTAAATGTACAAAAAACCGCATATTTATAAAGTCTGGAGAAACATCCTGCCCGATCAGTACTAATTTTTCTGGGATACAAAAAAAATATTTTGATTCATTAAATACAGCAGATGAATAGATTATTGCTTGCATCTGCTGTATTTTATATGTATGCTATGCTAAACTATTACATACATCAGGCAACAATAAGGAGGAGAAATGCAATTCGGAAAACCTTTCAGTTTTGTGTTTGAAGACCCCGATTGGTTCAAAAAAGTAGCCATCATGGGTCTTGTCAGTCTCATCCCGATATTGGGACAGATCGTTCTATTGGGATGGATGCTTGACATCATGAAGAAAATGATCAATCGAGATCAGGTTACCCTGCCCAACCTGGATTTCGGTGGACAGCTCTCCCGTGGTTTTGGGGGATTCGTGGTTGGATTGGTTTATGCAATCCCTCTGATTGTTTTGGCGATTATCCAATCAATATTTATTGCGGTATTAACAGGCATGGCTGAAGGAGATGCTGCTGAGGTCGCAGGTGTCGCTTCTATCGCGGTTGCAGTCTGTTTTGGTCTATTGTATTTTGTACTTGGCATTCTTCTATACCTGGTTTACCCAATAGCCTATGGGCGTTATGCTGAATTCGGAAAGATTTCAGAAGCGCTGAAATTTGGCGTAGTTTTCGGTTTAGTGAAGAAAGCAATAGGACCGCTGTTCATTGCACTCATTGGCGCATTGATCGCATCGCTGATCGCTCCATTGGGCGCGATCGCTTGTGGTATCGGTGTATTGCTCACACTGGTTTACTCCATGGCAATAACCGGTCATTTCTTCGGACAGGCGTACATGATCGCCACCGGGAAATAATTTTTCCAGCTTAGCAACATGCAAATCGCCTGCCAATCATGGCAGGCGATTTATTATTCGTGGAATTCTTCCACCCGGTAAACACTGACTTCCAATGCCTTCTTTTGCCAGTAGTCTCCCGGCGCCCCCATTTTTAAACACAGATGCGTCAAAAATTCTTCCGGTCGGGATAACTTTTCCCATACTTGCGGAAGGAAAGTTGCCCTGTGTCTACCTTCGCGGAGGATCACGCCATCCACGTTGGGTTGCAGTTTTAATACAAGATCATCTGAACCCTTGTACTCCAACTTGACGGGCGCTGTCAGGCGCGAAATTTCGATTCTAATCCGCGAAAGCTCATATGGTTGAACCGGCCTGAAGCGGTAATCTTCCATTGCCGCTGCGATGGCGTGTTCCCAAACATCATCAAGCAATGGCTGATACGCTTCCAATGCACCAATACATCCCCGCAAATCCCCATCTATCGTCAAGGTCACAA
>CAZRKL010000196.1:0-3491 GCA_964600595.1 uncultured Leptolinea sp. | reverse complement strand
GTGTTGCTTTCTGGGCAGGTCTACCCTGGCGAATTGTTTTACCGTTCCTGTTCACCATCCCGGTTGCGGTTTTTCAAATTTATTTATTGAATGGAATCACTTCTGGAGCAAAACCTCAATGGCGCTTGTTCCGCTACACTGCCGGCATCCTTACTTTGCTGGCGATCTATCTTATTACTTATTCATATTGGACAATATAAATGCCTGAATTTCTCAAGCTCAAACCACCGTTTGAGGCATTATCCTTATTGTTGACTGCAATACCTGAAAGAGAAGTGCCTTCAGAGGTGATTGCAACGGATTCTGCCCTGAATCGGGTTCTGATAAAAGATGTTTTAGCACCCCACCCGCTTCCCGAATTCCACAGAAGCACCGTGGATGGATATGCTGTCCGTGCCTCAGACACGTACGGGGCATCTGAATCGCTACCCGCTTTTGCCAGATATTTAGCCGAATTACCTATGGGTAAAGAGCCTGATATCACAATAGAACCAGGTACAGCGGCATTAATCCACACGGGAGGGATGATCCCGCATGGATCGGATGCAGTGGTTATGCTGGAACAGGCTCAGTTGGTTTCAAAAGACAGCCTCGAGATTTATCGTCCAATTGGTGTCAATGAAAATGTGATCCAGACAGGGGAGGATGTCAGCGCAGGAGATAAGGTAATATCTGCCGGGACAAGGTTGCGCATTCCAGAGATCGGTGGATTGATGTCTTTTGGTATCACTGAGGTGCCGGTAGCCAAAAAACCACGGGTAGCAATTCTATCCAGTGGTGATGAAATTGTTTCTCCTGACTTAAAACCGGCGTATGGGCAAGTAAGAGATATTAATTCAACGACAATGTCTTTGATCGTTCAAGAAGCCGGTGGAGAGCCCATACCTTATGGGATTGTGGCTGACAGCGAGTCAGATTTATTAGAGGTGACTCGTAAAGCTTTTGCAGAATGTGATGCAATATTGTTTACTGCGGGCTCTTCTGCTTCTTCGCGTGATCTCACTTCCCGGGTTATTGAAAAACTGGGTCAACCCGGAGTGCTGGTGCATGGTGTTCAAGTACGTCCTGGCAAACCAACAATCCTCGCGGTTTGTGATGGGAAACCAGTGATCGGTCTGCCGGGGAATCCGGTAAGTGCTCTTGTTATTGCTGGGATTTTTGTCAAACCTGTGGTAAAACGGCTTCTTGGAGAAATTGAGAAAAATATATCTCCAACAATTAAAGCGCACTTGCTGGGAAATATTCCTTCGCTCGCTGGACGGGATGATTGGGTGCCTGTCAGCCTTTTTAAGGATATGGGTATCTGGAAGGCTGAACCGATTCATTTTAAGAGTAACCTGATTTTCAACCTTGTAAAAGCAGATGGATTGGTTCATATACCCGCGGATGTTACTGGTTTATCTGCAGGATCATTGATAGAAGTTGAATTGATATGAGATTTTTCAGACTGTGTTTGCTCTGTGGTATTTTTTTATCTGCATGTAATCCGGGCGCTATGACGCCCGTTCAGCAGACTGCTGTCGCTGATTCAATCATTCAACAAATCGAAGTCAAACAGACTTCGGTGGCGTTAACTTTGACGCCTACAGCTACTCCAACGGAAAAACCCGCAACCGCAACACCTACGATTACGCCAACTCCTGCACCTTCTGCAACCCCAACCTGGGTAATGGTAGGAAAAGGACAAAAGTTGACCGTGCCAATTCTGATGTATCACCATGTGAGATCAGGTGATAAACCAGCCAGGTATGATACCAGTCCCGAAATGTTTAAAGCACAAATGAACGCGCTCAAGGAATGGGGATACACTACCATCACTGCGGCATATCTGGTAAGTGTTATGCGAAATGGGGGAGAACTACCAGAAAAACCCGTGGTAATTACATTTGATGATGGTGATCTGGATGTTTATGAAAATGCATTCCCAATTATGCGAGATTTGGGAATGGTGGGAACATTCTATATCGTTACAAATCGATTAAAGTCAGATGGTTTTGTTAATGCTGATCAATTACGAGAGATGGGAGCAGCTGGCTGGGAAATTGGCAGTCATAGTCATACTCATATGGACCTGGGCAAGAATCACGGATCCATGAATGAAGAAATTCGAAATTCCAAGAATGTTTTGGAAGAAGCGATAGGTATGCCGGTCTATACTTATGCTTATCCATTTGGCTCATTCGATTCTGCCGTTGGCAATTACACAGCTGCTTCAGGATATATTGGTGGAGTTGGACTGGGCACTTCGTATATCCATTCAATACATGTGGTCTACTACCTGAGCCGTTTAGAAGTGCGGGGAGAATTTGGCATGGCTGAATTCAGTAAAATGCTGCCCTGGTCACCTGTGAGTACACCTATCGCAATCCAATAAGAAAACAGGATCAATATGTCTGTCTATTTACATGATATTCCACTGGAGCAAGCGTGGCAGCGCTGGCTGCAAGCGCTTGAGGAATCAGCCATCTCTGCTGTGCTGGGTAAAGAAACACTCGCGTTGGATGAAGATCTGGTAGATCGGGTGTTAGCCGAATCAATCTGGGCGAAAATTTGTTCTCCACATTATCACGCTTCAGCCATGGATGGTTTTGCCATCGTAGCTGAGGATTCAATATCAGCGCTGCCCTCACAACCGGTCAGAGTCATGCTAGGGAAGCGCGCAAAGTATGTCGATACCGGGGATCCTCTGCCAGATTTTGCCAATGCGGTTATTCCAATTGAAAATGTTGAACCATTGGATGAGTTCGATCAAATTACCTCTGATATTCGAAAACCACATTCCATCCTTGTCCGGCAATCCATCGCTCCCTGGAGTTCTGTGCGCCTGATGGGTGAAGATATCGTTGCCACACAATTGGTCCTTTCCGCGGGTCAGCGTATCAGACCAGTGGATCTGGGTGCAATTGCTGCCAGCGGTCATCAAGAAGTTATAGTGGCTATTAAACCCAGGGTTGCGATCATCCCGACAGGTACCGAATTGGTTCAAGTTGGTTCTGAGTTGCACGCCGGGGATATTATCGAGTTCAACAGTATGGTACTGGCTGGTCAGGTTCATCAGTGGGGTGGAACCGCGACCCGTTACCCGATTGTTCCGGATGATTTCCAGAAAATCTTGCAAGTAGTGAAGCAGGCTGCTGAGAATGCAGATTTGATCGTCATAAATGCTGGTTCATCTGCCGGGTCAGAGGATTTTACCTCTCGCATCGTGGAAGAGCTTGGTGAATTACTGGTACATGGTATCGCGATCCGTCCGGGTCACCCGGTTATATTAGGCATTATAAAGAATTCTACCGGTCGTAATGTTCCTTGTATCGGTGTGCCGGGTTATCCTGTATCTGCTGCCCTGACCGGAGAAGTATTTATTGAGCCGACCCTCAACCTCTGGACAGGTTTGGTTAAATCACCAGCAGATACTGTAGATGCACAGTTGACCCGAAAAGTTAACTCTCCTGCCGGCGATGATGATTATGTACGGGTTATGTTGGGCAATG
>CAZRKL010000195.1:0-3496 GCA_964600595.1 uncultured Leptolinea sp. | reverse complement strand
GGGTAAAACCATACACCGGATATATGGATGCGGACTACTACTATACTGTTGCGCGTAACCTTTTTTCAGGCAGGGGATTTCAGGATTATTTATTATGGAATTTTCTGGCGGATCCGGTTCAACTACCCATGCCAGCGGCAGCTTACTGGATGCCGGCTGCATCTGTAATCGCTTACCTGGGGATGCTCGTTTCAGGGCAGGATACTTTGATCGCTGCGAGAATCCCATTTATTGTGTTGTTTGCCTTCGCTGCTTCATTAACCGCATGTGTTAGTTGGAGTATCTTTAGAAGTAAGCTTTATGCACTTGTGAGCGGCAGCCTTGTTTTGCTCTCTGGGTATTACTTGAAATTTGTTACAGCCCCAGATGGTTTCGCAATCCTCTTCCTGTGTGGCGCTGTCCTGGCACTGTTGATCTATAAACGCAACGAGGTAAGTACGGCTTTTCTTAGTGTTGCAATGGGCATGGTCTGCGGGGTCATCCATATGACCCGGGCTGATGGCTTTGTCTGGTTCCTCCTGGCAGGTGGATTTTTATTATTTCATCTGGTCAGGAAAAAACAAAATGATGATAGGATCTTCGCCTGGAAAGTTCTCAGTTATGTTGCGTTATTTGCAGGCAGCTATCTGTTGATCAGCGGATGGTGGTATTTTCGCAACTGGAAATTTTTCGGCAGCCTGATGCCTCCCGGTGGAATGCGAGGGTTGTGGCTGACGGGTTACGAAGACCTTTTTCTTTTCCCTCCACAAGAATTAACCATAGAACGATGGCTGGCTACGGGTTGGGTTGAAATAATTCTAACGAGAGTTAAAGCTTTAGGTATTAACCTGATCTCATTTATATCAGTGGGTGGATTGATATTCCTGATTCCTGGGTTATTTCAAGGTTTCAAATCGATAACTGATCGGCTACTGCGAAATTTCTGGATTGCGGGATTTGGGCTTGTCCTGCTCATTATGTCGGTGGTTTTTCCGTATGCCGGGATAAGAGGTGGTTTCCTGCATTCCATGGCAATCACTCAACCTTTTCTGTGGATTATCCTCCCGGTAGGAATTTCCAGGATAATCCAGTCAATCTTGAGGCACAAAAACTCCTCGGCTTACTCTGATGTGAAAATCATGTCGGGTACTTTGATTATTGCTTTCATTGTCAGCATTTTTCTGATCTACAATGACCGTAATCAACCTCTAGAAATTACGCAGGCAAAACTTTGGGATGAGTATCGCGAGGTTGAAGATTTGCTGATTTCCCAAAAGGCACCTAAAGATCGCGCTGTTATTGTTGCCAACCCAGCGGCGTATTACGCTGTCAACCTTCGCCCGGCAGTAATGATTCCCACCGGTGACCCTGAACAGGTGCTCACGATCGGGAGGAAATTTCAAGCAGAATATTTGGTTGTTGCTGAAAACTCACCGCTTGTCTATCAACCACTGCTGGATTCAATTCGTAGGGGAGAAATTCCTGCGAAAGAAATTGGTATTTCAGGTAACATGCAAGTTTTCCAACTGGATTGGGATCAGAAATGAAAGGTTCCTGGAAAGCATATATCGTCTTGTTCGCAGTCGCGCTTATTCTTTCAGCTTCCTTCCTGTTTGCCAGTTCCCACGAATACCGGTTAGGTTATCCGCTGGATGACGCATGGATCCATCAGACATTCGCGCGTAATCTGGTCGAATATGGGAATTGGTCATATAACCCTGGAGAACTGGCTGCCGGATCAACATCCCCACTCTGGACCATCCTAATTTCACTGGGGTATTTTATTGGTATCAATCCCTATACATGGACATATCTACTAGGAATTCTTGCTTTGGCTTTGGTGGGTTGTCTTTCCTTCCATTACCTCCAATCGATCCAGTCAAAAATCTGGTTACCTATGGTTGTAAGTGTTCTCATTATGGGGGAATGGCATCTGGTTTGGTCTGCGGTATCCGGGATGGAGATTCTTCTCATTACACTGCTTGCAATGGCTGTTTTTTTCTGTATTTTTCAATCATCTCCCCGGTGGTGGATCATAGGAATTCTCATTGGTGCCAGCATTTGGGTTAGACCGGATGGTATCACTCTCCTGGCTCCAGTCTTATGGATTTGGTTGTGGAGCCCCCGGAAGCAAAATGCAGGTTCCACTATCTCCAAGGTATTCTTGCCGGTTATTTTTCTTACAATCATCTATCTATTCTTTAATTATCAGATTTCCGGCAGCATACTTCCAAATACTTTTTATGCGAAACAAAATGAATACGCTGAATTACTCTCCCTGCCTATTCTGATCCGGCTGGGGAATATGGCAAAGACCATCCTGGCAGGACCAGGGATAATCTGGACAGTAGGGTTTTTGGCGGGGATCGTTTTCTCGTTCAAAGAAAAAAAATACACAAATCTGGCTCCATACTTATGGGTAATGGGTTACCTCATCCTATACGCGGCCAGACTGCCTGTTTATTACCAGCACGGACGCTATCTGATGCCAATCCTGGGGGTGATGATGTTGTTCTCTGTGCTCCCCCTCTTGAAAATGGCTCAAAATATTAAAACTGGAATGATCAGTTTCATCGTGTCACGTGTATTTGCTGTTACTTTGTGCCTTGTCACACTCATATTTCTGTTTATTGGAGCGCAGGCATACGCAAAAGATACTGCCATCATCGAAAAACAAATGGTGACCACCGCAAAGTGGGTTGCTGATAACACTCCTGATGATGCAATAATTGCAGCTCATGATATCGGCGCACTTGGATATTTTGGCGATCGTAAAATCCTTGATCTTGCGGGTTTAATAACTCCTGAGGTTATTCCGTTTATCCGAGACAGCCGAAAGCTAGCTTCTTATATTTTGGATATGGAAGCGGATTACCTGATTGTATTTCCTACCTGGTACAATCCTCCCATCGATGTGCCAGGAAGGGTGGTACTTCGGGCGGGGGGTGAAGGATCAAATAATGATATTTTTGAAAACCTGGAAGTAATTGAAATACAATGATTGGCAAGGTTGTCTATAACATTTGATTAGAATTGAGTATAATTTATTGAATAAGTATTTTACGGCAATGATGAATTAAAAGAGCCAGGAGCGGGACAATTATGCTGAAAAGTGGAACTGAACAGGCAAATCCATTAGATGAATTCAAAAATGAGATTAATACTGAATTTGAGCAAACCAACCGATCCATTCGAGAGATATCTGTCCTGCTGGATCAAAGCCAGGCAGAATTAAACCGCATCACCCAGAAGAATGCCACTATTACCGCTCAGCTCCAACAGGCTCATTCATCCATGGAATCATTACCGCGGCAGGAAATTCGCAGCATGTATGATTCGGCTCTTGATACCCAGCAACGGTTGCTGGTGATGCGCGGGCAAATTGAAAAACTACAGGCTGACCAGCTATCTCTTAAGAAATACCTCAGCTTCCTTGACCGAACCCGAAAAATGCTGGAAGGTGGGAGCATCAAACAGTCGAATAAGAAGGGCGACGCCGCTGAAACTGTCCAGATGT
>CAZRKL010000194.1:0-3522 GCA_964600595.1 uncultured Leptolinea sp. | reverse complement strand
GTGATGGATATCAGCCATCTGGTCTCCGCGAACGAAGTTTCCAATATGGGACTTTCCCTCAACCTGCTGGCATTCTATCAGGCGGAGTACGACCGGTTATTACTGAGCAAACGGGCAAGCCGCACGCCAATGCGGGTATTCCTGGCTGCTTTCTTCGCGCCAAAAGTGGTGGATGTACTTGTGACATACCTCGGGCTGCCTGCAGATATCTGCCTGGATACGCTCAACAATAAAGCCCTTGAGAAGATGACCCGTGCGTTGCATGATATCCGCCTGCCGGTGCAGGGGACCCGCGGTTTTGAATACTGCCAGATTTCAGCGGGGGGTGTGCCGGTCACGGAAGTGGATCCGCTCACACTGGAGTCGCGGCTGGCGCCGGGGTTGTATCTGACCGGTGAAACGCTGGATGTGGTGGGACCGTGCGGCGGGTACAATCTGCAGTATGCGTTCAGCAGCGGCTCGCTGGCAGGCATGGCGGCAGCAGGGGTGGGATAAACTTTACGGGGAGATTATCATGAAAAGCATCGTCATTCTGGGAGGGACCGGGTACACCGGTAAACTAATTGCGCGTCACCTGCTGGAGCAGTCGGATTCCAGGGTTATCATCGCCGCGCGGAGATTAGAGAAATCGCAGGCGTTTGTCGATGAGCTCAATAAAGAGTTTCCCGGGGTTCGCGCATCCGCGGTGTATGCGGATGCGGCAGATGCTGCTTCCTTGATTACTGCATTCAAGGATAACTCAATGGTGGTCGTTGCTGCGCCTACCACCATGCACGCTGAGACTGTTATCCAATCGGCGCTGGACGCCGGGATAGATTATCTGGATGTGCAGGTGAGTGCGAAAAAGCTGGCTTACCTGTATGCTCATGCTGAAAAAATAAAAAAGGCGGGGAGAACCTTTATCACGGAAGCCGGGTTTCACCCGGGTTTGCCCTCTGCGCTGGTGAGGTATGCAGCAGCAAAGCTGGATGTGGTTGAGTCTGCCGTCACCGCCGGGTACCTCAACATGGGAAAAGACCTGCCATGGACAGAAGCCGTGGATGAAGTGGTGGAAGGGTTCAAAGACTATCAGGCGCAGGTTTTCAAAAACGGCGTGTGGACGAAATCCGGTACATACGACCTGCGGAAAATTGACTTTGGGGATGATATCGGGGTGAAAAACTGCTATTCCATGTTCTTCGAAGAGCTCAGGCAACTCCCTGAAATGATCCCTTCCTTAAAGGAAGTGGGCTTTTATATCTCCGAATCGCACTGGATGACCGATTGGGTGGTGATCCCGGTCTTATGGATTTTACTCAAACTCTTCCCCCGGTCCGTGCGGACGCTGGGCAAGCTGATGTGGTGGAGCATGGGCACGTTCCATAAACCACCTTACCGGGTTGAACTCATCGTGCGCGCCAAGGGGATCAGGGATCAAGCCAGGGTGGATTTGCTGGCAAAGGTCTCACACAAAGATGGGTATGAATTAACCGCCATCCCGGTTGTCGCGACCCTGCTGCAATATATTGACGGCAGCGTAACCACGCCCGGATTGTGGATGATGGGACATTTTGCGGAACCGGTCCGCCTGATGGCGGATATGCAAAAGATGGGAATTCGTTTCGCTTCGGAAATTCAGCAGAGTTGATTGGTGAGGGCAGAATGAATAGATTCCTAAATTGGGCGAAGAGGGAATTTTCTCTCCGGCGCCGGCTTCTGGTGATGATCCCTGCAGGTGTATTCTTCCTGGGATTGATGCCATATGTACTCATCATGCTGCTGCCCAAAATAGATAGGCTGCTTCAATTCCCAAATCTTTATTTTGGGGTGGGGAACATACTGCTTGCCAGTATTTTTATTCTACTGGGAGGGTATTATGCCCTCTGGTCGATTGGTGTGCAAATCTTTGACGCGAGCGGCACCCCGCTCCCGTTTATGCCCACGCAGAAGCTGGTAGTGTTTGGACCATTCAGGCAATGCAGAAATCCGATGACATTCGGGACGATCTGCGCCTATAGCGGGGTGGGTATCTTGATCGGCTCCATCACCGCCATTCTGACCGTGCTCATCCTCGGTTCTCTCTTGATTCTATATATCAGGAATATCGAAGAGAAAGAACTGGAAGCCCGGTTTGGTCAGGCGTACGTGGACTATAAAGCAACCACCCCGTTCATCATCCCCAGGTTCTGGGAATACTAGAGCATCAGGGTGCCACCCACATCGTTTTTTTGCGTAGAAGTGGAATAAATGTGAAATACAAAACGCCTGGAGGGGAAATGACAGATCAAATCACCCGGATCCAATTAAATCTGCCCATGGGAATGGGGAGTGTGAATTGTTACCTTATCCGTGTGGAAAGTGGGTTCATTTTAATCGACACCGGGGTGTCTTTTAAGCGGCATGAACTGGTCAGGCAGATGGAGAACGCCGAATGTAAGCCGGGCATATTAAAACTTATTTTGCTGACTCACGGTGATTTTGACCACACCGGCAACGCGGCGTACCTGCGTAGCATGTACAGGGCAAAGATCGCCATGCATCAGGCAGATGCCGGTATGGGCGAGCATGGCGATATGTTTGAAAACAGAAAACAGCCGAATGCGGTGATCCGGGCAATGGTACCGTTATTCACGGGCTTCGGCAAAAAGGAACGCTTTAGGGCTGATATATTCCTGGAAGACGACCAGAGCCTGATGGAATACGGCTGGGATGCCAGGGTGTTATCCCTCCCCGGTCATTCCAGGGGGTCCATCGGGGTTCTGACTACCTCGGGGGATCTGTTCTGCGGCGACCTTTTTGATAACACCAAAACCCCGGCGTTGAACTCCATCATGGATGATCTTTCCACTGCCCGGGCAAGTATGGGAAGATTGAATAACTTGGGGATCAATACCGTCTATCCGGGTCATGGCGACCCTTTTGCGTATAACGTATTACATTGATTTTATGCAATTGATTTGTGATAGTTAATGGA
Organism: uncultured Leptolinea sp.; assembly: GCA_964600595.1. Classification (GTDB taxonomy): domain Bacteria; phylum Chloroflexota; class Anaerolineae; order Anaerolineales; family Anaerolineaceae; genus DAIOEK01. The sequence continues at coordinate 569 of CAZRKL010000194.1, read as the reverse complement.
ACCGGAGTTTATCACCATGACTATCCAGTCAAAAACCTTACGAGTCTGTAAAAACGGACATCGCTATTATAAAAGCAGCGACTGCCCGGTCTGCCCCATCTGCGCACAGGAAAACCAGCCAGCGGAAGGATTGCTTTCCAGACTGGGCGCGCCAGCCAGGCGGGCGCTGCAAAATGCCGGCATCCAAACGGAAGAGCAGCTTGCCCGGTTCACGGAAAAAGAAATCCTCGCCTTGCATGGGATGGGTCCCGCCTCCTTACCCATCCTGATAGAAGCCTTGAGAAAAAAGGGATTGGAATTTCGGCAGTAAAGGAAAATAGAAAATGGAAAACCGATACATCAGTGCATCCACGATTGATGAATATATTGCTAAATCAGCTCCAGAAATCCAGCCTGTTCTCAATGATCTGCGTGCGTTGATCCAATCCCTCGTGCCGGAAGCCGGAGAGAAGATCGCTTACGGCATCCCCACCTTCACCCTGCAAGGCAACCTGGTCCATTTTGCCGGGTATAAGACCCATATCGGTTTTTATCCGGGATCCAGCGGAATCGAAAAGTTCAAAGATGAA
>CAZRKL010000193.1:988-3522 GCA_964600595.1 uncultured Leptolinea sp. | reverse complement strand
GGCGAGAGACTCTCCCGATAGTTTTCCAACTTTTTAACCAGGTCTTCCAATTGCTGATAAGCTGCGTCGATCTCTTTGCCTTCAGCAGAAGGGAAAATGTCCGCCAGGCTCCAGCGTGTTTGTGGGTATGCAGTTTTTGCCATTTTTTACCTGTCCTCTTGAGAAGCTGATCGTAGTTTCGATCGCAAGTGATTGATGGGTTTTCGTTCGTTACTTTCCTTGTCGAGATAATACCAGAGTTCCCAGCCATTTGCGGGAGCCTGGCGAATCTTGCGGGCAATCTGATGGATGGAGCCAATTTCTCCATCACATTTGAGTGATCCATCCGCCAGGATCACAGCTGAGACCGCGCTTTCCGCGCCAAAATAGAGGGTGTCGCCAGCTTCGAGCATGCCGTTTTCGATCAAGCTGCCAAAGGGGATGCGCGCTTCACGGCGCGGATCGGGGGTGACGAAAATGGGCGGATTAAACTCCACCTGGTGCACATTCTCGATGCGCGTCCGTGCGGCTTCCGCGTAGACCGGGTCCCGTTCGATGCCGATGAAATGACGGTGCAGGCGGCGGGCGACCGCGCCGGTGGTGCCGGTGCCAAAGAATGGGTCAAGCACGATATCGCCGGTGTGCGTGCTGGCAAGCAGTACCCGGTAGAGTAACGCCTCGGGTTTCTGGGTGGGATGCAGCTTCTTTCCATCCTGTTTCAGGCGCTCGCCACCCGAGCAGATGGCAAGGGACCAGTCGCTGCGCATTTGCAGGTCTTCATTGAGTGCTTTCATGGCGTGATGATTAAAAGTGTAGGGGGCACCTTTCTCCCGCTGCGCCCACAAGAGGGTTTCGTGCGCGTTGGTGAAGCGCACCCCGCGGAAATTGGGCATGGGGTTGGTCTTGGTCCAGACAATGTCGTTAAGAATCCAATACCCCAGGTTTTGCAAAATTGTCCCCACGCGGTAAATGTTATGGTACGAACCGATCACCCACAGGGTGCCGCTTTTTTTCAGCAGACGCTTACAGGCACTCAGCCAGGCGTTGGTAAATCGGTCATAGGCTTCGAAGCTCTCGAACTGATCCCAGTCGTCGTCCACCGCGTCAACACGGGTGAGATTGGGTCGCCAGAGTTCCTGGGCAAGCTGCAGGTTATAAGGCGGATCAGCGAAAACCACATCCACCGATTCAGCTGGCAGCTTGTTCATTTCCTCGATGCAGTCACCCTGAATCACCTGGTCAATCGGCAGGCTGGTCTGCGGTTCGGTGGAGGGTAGAGAAACAATTTGCGCTTCGCTCATGTAGCTCTATTGTAACCTCAGGCGACTCTCCCGACAAAGGTTTTAACTGGTGGCATTTTAAATTCACCACTACCCTTGACTTTCTCTTTATATATGTTATTAATAACATATGTTACTGATAACTTTTACGAGGTGAGTATGGAGTTGCGTTCTACCATCCTGGCGATTTTGAGCTGGAAACCCCTCTCGGGCTATGACCTGAAAGGGATGATCTGTGATTCCGAAATCTATTACTGGTCGGGAAATAACAACCAGATATATAAGAGTCTCATCGAACTGCAGAATGAAGGCTTGGTCACCCATGAAATTCAGCTGCAGGAAGGCAAACCGGCAAAGAAAATCTACACCATCAGCGCCGCCGGTCTGATGGAATTGAAACGCAACTTGCTGGCTGAACCTGGCCTTCCGGAGGTGCGCAGGGGTTTCCTGATCCAGCTGGCCTGGTCCGGTTCCCTGTCAGATGACGAGGTTGTAAGCCTGCTGGAACGGTATGGTGAAGAGCTGTCCAACCGGTTGATGATGCTTAAAGCTCAGGCAGCCAGGAAGGAAATCCACCCGCAGCGGGATGCGCGCGAGAGATTTCTCTGGCAGCGCATTAATGAAAGCATGATACTTGCCTGCCAGGTGGAAGTGGATTGGGTAAATCAAACAAAACAGGATATTTGCGAGAAAAAGTATCTTGTTGAAAAGTAAGATGAAGGTGAATTATGAACAATTTGGAAGTAATTATCAGACTGCGCAATGAAACCGGTGCCGGGGTGATGGATTGTCGTAAAGCGTTGGAGCAGGGGGAGCAAAATTATGAAAGAGCGCTGCGAATTCTGAGTGAGACTGCGGTGCTGAAAGCCGCTAAACAGGCAGACCGCCAGACAGCGGAAGGTGTGATTGAGTTGTATTCCCACGGCAACGGCAGAATTGGTGTGATGGTCGAGATCAACACCGAAACCGAATTTGCCAGTCGTTCGGATGTGTTCCGAAAATTCGCGCATGAAATTGCGCTGCAGATCACCTCTGCCAATCCACTCTATGTGCATGACGCGGACATTCCCGCTCAAGTGCTGGAAAAACTGGCAGGTGAGGCGGAAGAAAAAGCGCGATCTGATGGTAAACCAGCGCATATTATCCCGGTGATTGTGAGTGGAGTGCTTGAAAAATACCGGAATACGCATGTCCTATTGCGTCAGCCGTATATCCGCGACGAAACCATCACCGTGTCTGATTTTTTAAACCGGACGATCAGCCAGATCCGGGAAA
>CAZRKL010000193.1:0-978 GCA_964600595.1 uncultured Leptolinea sp. | reverse complement strand
ATCCGACGGTTTATGCGGTGGGAGATCACCCCGCCTGCAGAAGAATAAACACAAATGGTGGAGCGGGAAGCTCCACCATTTTTTGTCAAGAAATTTCTCCAGCGCGCCGTAGGAGAGATCATCGCTGATCTCTTCCACAAAGCGGACACGCTCCGGGTTGCTGCTGGTTACAGATTACTCGAACAATGATTTTGGAATTTTTAAGAATATTCCAGCTAATACCACCAGGTCAAGGACGATACCCACCGGCAGCCAGGGGTGCCAGAAGAGCCCGATCAGCAGAATGGATGCAACTGATCCGGTAACCGCCAGTCCTGTCCAGATGGAAGCCAACCCGGGGATGCCGACCAATCCCAACCCGGCGAGGGCGAAAGCACCCGTGGTGATCAGCCACAGCAGCCAGCCAATCGTCCGGATGCTATTCTCAGGCAGCTTCATTTTGGAGATAGGCCAGAGGGCATCCACATCCTTGCGCGTCCAGCTGGGGAAAAACGGGGTACGCATGGCGCCGGGTTGAGCAACCGGTACCCATGACAGGCTGGCGTGGATCAAACCGTGCAGAATCATAACAATGGCAGTAATAGCTTTGAGAGACATTTCCCCTCCACACAAGATTAGAATGTTTTTCCAAGTGAGATAACCCGAATCGAATGGTTTGGATTCGCTGTGCTGGGATTATAATCTTTTTCATGAACGTCAATGAAAATCCGAGCGCAGGCAGGCAAATAGCCCGGGCAGCAGGCACGGTCATGTTCGCGATCATCATCAGTAACCTGGTGGGCTTGTTCCGCCAGATTGTGGTTGCGAACGGATTCGGCACCAGCCCCGACCTGGAAGCCTTCAATGCCGCCAACCGCGTGGGAGAAGTGCTTTTCAACCTCATGGCGGGCGGAGCGCTGGCTTCGGCGTGTGTTCCCACATTTGCCGGATTGCTCGTCAAAGATCAAAAATCCACCGCCTGGCGGCTGGCGAGTGGAA
>CAZRKL010000192.1:0-3552 GCA_964600595.1 uncultured Leptolinea sp. | reverse complement strand
GGTCCTGGTTATCGCCTTACTGGTTTTTGTCATAATCCGTTGTTTGCGCGCTGGCAACCTGGCTCACGATACCTTTGGGGCTTTAATTGCATATAGTTTTGGTATGCTTATGTTTTTTCAGGCAGCAGTAAATATGGGAGTTAATTTAAAGGTGATCCCTGTAACCGGGTTAACCCTTCCATTTATCAGTTACGGAGGCAGCTCGCTCCTTTCCCTTTTGTTGGGCATTGGGTTGGTAGAGAGTGTTGTCTTACGGCAAAAACCTCTTGAGTTCTAAGGAGCACTTCATCATGGCTACTCAACCATTTAGAGTAAGATTTGCACCATCACCAACCGGACATTTACATTTGGGCAGCGCCCGAACAGCGCTGTATGATTTCTTGATTGCGCGTAAAACGGGTGGTCAGTTTATCCTCCGAATTGAAGATACAGACAAACGAAGATATGTTGAAGGTGCTGAAGAAGAATTTGTGAGCTGTTTGAGATGGCTGGGCATTGAGTGGGATGAAGGTCCAGATGTTGGAGGACCGTATGGCCCATACCGCCAATCGGAGCGAAAGGAAATTTATCGAGAGTATGCTGAACAGCTTATTGAAAGCGGGCATGCATACTACTGCTTTTGCTCACCCGAACGGCTGGAAAAAGTCAGACATGAGCAGCAGAGTCGGAAAGAGACAATGCGGTATGATGGTCATTGCCGGAGCCTCACTTTGGAAGAAGCGAAAGCGAGAGTCACTTCTGGTGAGAAGCACGTTATCCGGTTTAAGATGCCAAAAGAAGGTGCCACAACTGTAAATGATCTCTTGCGGGGGGATATTACCATTGAGAACCAGTACCTGGATGATTACATCCTAGTCAAATCAGATGGCTGGGCTCTTTACCATCTTGCAGCAGCCGTGGATGATCACTTGATGAAGATTACCCATGTTATTCGCAGTTCAGAGTGGCTTCCCACTTTTCCATTGCACGGGCTGATTCACAGGGCGTTTGGTTGGGAGGAACCGGTGTGGGTTCACCTTTCCGTTTTCCTTAAACCCAGCGGTAAAGGGAAAATGAGCAAGCGGGAAGCTGCGGATGTGATGAAAGATGGATATTCCATTTTTATCAAAGACCTCGAAGATTTGGGATACCTTCCTGAAGCTGTAGTCAATTGGATTGCACTCATGGGCTGGAGTTACGATGATCGGGCTGAGTTTTTTACAATGCCCGACCTGATAGAAAAATTCTCACTTGACCATCTAAATCCATCTCCGGCAGCGATCAATTTTCAAAAATTTGATTATTTCAACGGTTTGCACATCCGCCAATTATCCAACGAGGCATTAGCCGAAAAAGTAATACCATACCTCGTGAAGGCTGGGATTCCTGCAGATCTGCCAACGCTAGTGAAAATTTCACCGATCATCAGGGAGAGACTATCAACACTTGACGATGCGGTGGATTTTTGTGACTTCTTTTTCCAAAATGTATTCCCTCGTGAAGAAGATTTACTGGGGAAGAATATGAGCAAAAGTGAAACACTGGATGTTCTCGAGAAATCGTTTGAGATTATTCAAAAAATCTCCCCGATAACGCTTGAAGCAGGTGAACCGGCAATGCGTGCGTTTGTAGAGAACTCAGGCTTCTCTGCAGGGCAGGTATTTGGGATATTGCGCGTAGCCATAACAGGAAAGAAAGTCAGTCCACCCTTATTTGAAAGCATGGAAATATTAGGTGCGGATACGGTTAACAAACGGATAAGAACGGCGATTGAAGTATTAAAATAAAAAAATGGCTGGTTTGTATCCAGCCATTTTTTGAAATATTATGCCTGTTCGGAATTTGCAGAACTGGCTAATAGGGCATCATTAAACCGAATAATTAAAAATGGGACCTTGAGTTTTCCTGAAGTGGTAACCATGGGATAAGTAATTTCTGCGTCATACAACGAGGTGAAAGTTTCTTTGGTCACTTCAAGGTATTTTTGAACATTTGCTTTTTCAGCTATCAATAAATTGCCATCGAATTTGTACGGTCCGACCATCACGGTGATTGGTTCAAGTTTACGCAAACCATCGCGTGGGTCATAATCCAATGGATCATGCGCAGGAGGCATCAGGTGAAATGCTGTAATTTGCTGCAGCGGGATATGCATTTCACGATAGCCAATTGGTTTTTGGGGAGCAGATTGCTGAACCTGTAGAACTCTGGCATTATAGAGTGTGATATGGTCTGGAGCGGCATTGGTTCGCAACCAGGTACTCACTCGGATTAATTCCTTGGTAATAACTTCGCCCCAACAGAGCAAATAATTGGTATAAACCATAACCAGCGATGATTTCTCATCATCACCAATTTTATTTCCGTTATTGTTTACCTGATCTTCCATGACCCCTCCTGCAATAATGATAGCATAAGTCGAAAATGTGCACAGTCGATTCTATTCTGAATATCTGGTCCTTATCGCAGGAATTAGATAGTCATTGAATGAAATGGTTTGGTCAAAATCCGGTTTCCAACTCCAATCATTTCTGGCTGCGTCGTCATTTAACTCAGCTGGCCATGAGTCAACAATAGCCTGCCGATTGATATCTGGAACAAAGGAAATTTCAGCAGATGGAAATGCTTTTTTGACGAAGTTGTAAAAATCTTGCGCCGTTGGGCTGAAACTGGTCACATTATAAACAAGCCGGGATAGACTTTCACGGTCTGCTGCTTCCAACTGGATTAGAGATTTCACCGCGTCTGGCATGACCATAAAAGGTAATTTTGTATCGGGTCTTACAAAACACCTGTATGGTTTGCCCTGCGCGGCGTGATGTAGCATTTCTGGACCATAATCACTGGTCCCACCGGTGGGAATTGTAACTGCGCTGATTAGACCCGGGAAACGGATGCACCTGAAATCTACATAAATATATCTATCCCGGTCAGCAGAAAGTTGTTTATAGTATCTTGAGTAATATCTTCCCAAATGTTCACAATAGAGTTTGTTAACACCATACATTGTTGTCGGAAAATCTGATTGATGTTCAATCACTTTACCGGCAATATTCTTATCTGCAAGTGTAGGAAAGCCATACGCAGCAATGGAACTTGGATAAATAAACTTGACCGGTCGTCCCTGCCATTGGGATTGTTCTACAGCAAGGCGTAGCAGATTTAAAGTGCCTTCCACATTGATCTTATGGGCTGTTTCTGGGTTAAATTCAGCTTTGGTAGAAAGAATAGATGCGAGATGATAGATAGTTTTAATCTCATATTCGCCCACAAGCCTGCCAAGAAGCATCAAATCCAGAATATCGCCTTGTATAAATGTTCCGCAGCAATCGCGCATAAATTCATCCGGTGGCTGCACATCCACCCCGAGGATATCAACTGATCCATTTTTAGAGAGATATTCGACCAGCCCATGACCAATTTCTCCGTTTACGCCGGTGATTAAGATCACTTCTTTGCGCATGCTGCTCTCCTTTTTGAAAAAAAATAATACCGGGTTCTGTAATGCAGAACCCGGCTTATGTGCTTATATTACTACCGTAGTAGTATCCAAGACAATCACTGGAATTTGAG
>CAZRKL010000191.1:0-3709 GCA_964600595.1 uncultured Leptolinea sp. | reverse complement strand
CAACAAACCCTCGTCGTCGCCTCACCAAGAACGGAGTAATGGCCGTTCTTTTTTTTATCCTGATCATGGGTTTCCTCTATGAGGATTTCGCTGCGCTCAACAAACCCTCGTCGTCGCCTCACCAAGAACGGAGTAATGGCCGTTCTTTTTTTTATCCTGATCATGGGTTTCCTCTATGAGGATTTCGCTGCGCTCAACAAACCCTCGTCGTCGCCTCACCAAGAACGGAGTAATGGCCGTTCTTTTTTTATCCTGATCATGGGTTTCCTCTATGAGGATTTCGCTGCGCACAACAAACCTTCGTCGCCGCGAAGAAGATGCAGTAGGTCCGGGAAATTTTGTTGGCTGTTGATTACTTTTGGCTTGCTTTTCGGGCGAGTTGATCTGCCAGTTCATTCATCGGGTTGCCAGCGTGCCCTTTTACCCAATTCCATAGAATTTGATGCGTCTGATTTAATCGGTCCAGTTCCTGCCAGAGTTCCACGTTTGCCAGAACGCCACCTTTTCGTTTCCAACCCTTCAATTTCCAGGTTTTGATCCATTCGGTAATTCCTTTTTTAACATACTCAGAATCACTATGAAGAGAGATCACCGAACCTGGAGGGACCGACTTAAGCGCCATGATGGCTGCAGTTAACTCCATACGATTGTTCGTCGTGGGGTTTTCAGCGCCGGATATGGTTCTTTTCTTTCCCTGCTGCAAAATTACAGCTGCCCAACCACCTTTGCCGGGGTTTGGATCACAAGCACCATCGGTATAAATTTCGATTGTCTCAATGTTCATGGCGTGGCAGGTTTTATCTCCTCGAAAAAGGCATCCATACTTTTCAGGATGATTGTAATTTGCTCTTGAGCTGTATTTGCCTGGATAATCTGATTAAAGCCGTCCTGCAGGATCCTCTTTCGTTCCAGCCACGAGGGGAGAGATGGGATGATGGCTGGTTCGTCGAGCTGCGACAGCCATGATCGTTGCTGCTCTGGGAGGATATCTACCTTAGTCATGGCATCTCGGCTGAGCTGATTTGCTGGAATGGTTCCTTCAGACATAGCCAGGCGTAATTCCTGTTCTGGCGCCATTAACCAGCGGAGGAACAACCAGGCTGCCATTTCCTGCCCATCTGATGATGGCGTAATGGCGTAGTATTCAGCAACCGGCATCCAGGATATCTGCGGTTTGTCGGCCGGGAAAGAGATGATTCCCCACTCATCTTTAGACTTTGCAGCCTGAAGACTACTCTGCAATTCATCCAATTGTGATAACGGCAGACTGATAAAGATGGCGTATCTATCGCGAAAATAGATATCCAGGTTTGGATTTCTCGCATCCCATGCGCAGCCGCTGCCGGATATTCCCCGAATACGGGTGAATATCCGCTCAACTTCAGCATCCTCGAAGCGGAACTCTTTCTCGGTAGATGAATCTGGAAGTAAAATCCCATACTGGGTAAACCAGGTTAATAGACTGGAGGGGGAGTCATTAATGATCCAACCACCCGTTCCATGATATTTTCTATCAGAATTTTTATTGTTTTGTCTTGCAGCCGCGCAATTCAATTCTTCAAAATCCTGCCAGGTAACAGGGCTTTTCTCAAACCCCAATTCCTCCGCCCAGGTTTTGTTATAGACCATAACCATGGCATCCAATCTGGCGGGCAAACCAATTACTTCATCTGCCGATCTTACTGGAATAAGAAGATTTTCAGAAATGCTCTTCCAGTCGGACCAGCCTAATTGGTCGGGCGGCTGATTAAAATACCTGGATAGATCTCTGGATGGGATCAGACCATCTCCGAGATACTCGGGAGATAGAACCACCATATGGGGTGGTTTTTGAGAGCTGGAAGCCAGGTTGTTTATCAATTCCATCTCACTGCCCCAACCAGTCAGCTCTACGATAATATCCTGTGGATTTGACAGGTTATATTCGAGAACCATCTGGTTTAGTACTTTCGCGCGTTCGCCTACCCAGGGGTGCCAAAACATGATCTTTTGTTTATTTGCGGATGCAGGGTCGATGGTGCTGACCGGTTCAGGTGTGGGCGTGGATGAGCTTATTGCGACAGGTTGTGTTGACGATAGTGTACTTGTAGCCGATGAAATTGCTCCGGGTGTGCCAGTTACGCGGAATGAAGGTATTTCAGGCAGGTTTGTACAGCCCGAAAGCAAACCGGAGATAACGAGCATCGAATAGAAGATGTTCTTTATTTGCATACTGCGGGTAGTGTTCAAGTTACATGCCAATTATGGATAATGGTACCGGTGTGAAGACCAGGAAGAATATGATAATTGTCAGAATGCCCAGCAGCTTTCTTGGCTTATCCAATTGAGTTATCTGATCCATAGGCTCTGCGTGTACTCTGCCCATGAAGAAAATCAGGACTGCCCACAGCCACCAGCCATTCCAGATAAAGCCGAGACCAACAAGTGAAAAAAGGATAAACGGCAGCAAGCGTTTGATTCCTTTGGAGCCGAACAAGACATAGAAGATATGCCCGCCATCCAGCTGACCGGCAGGGATTAGGTTTAATGCCGTAACGAGCAAACCTGCCCACCCTGCCCACGCCATCGGATGCAGCATCACATCCATCCCTCCAAGAGGGATGGGATTGCCAGTGAAAAAATAGCGGACCCAATACAGAATTGGGCTCAATCCATCCATACTTGCCGGCGCAGGTAACAATTGACCTTTGGTAATGAACTTCAAAAATAGGTAAAGAACGCTATTTCCTTCAATCTGGTACATCTGCCCTGGTTGAAGAACCGCCGGTAGTGGAGTAACTTCGGAGAGTATCAGTCCAACAATGAGAATGGGTATCGCCACAATCAGCCCGGAGAGCGGACCCGCGATGGCAATATCCATGAGGTGTTTTCTGTTTTTGGGCATTTCTTTCATTTGAATAAAGGCGCCCAGGGTGCCGAAGGTACTGAATGGAAAAGGAATGAAAAATGGCAGGGTAACATGCACCTTATGGTATCTGCCCGCGAGATAATGTCCGAATTCGTGAGCTCCTAAAATAGCTAACAAACTGAGGGCAAACGACCAGCCATTTCCCAGATTGTTCCAAATGTCCTTCAGAAAACTGCCAGTGGATGTCTCGTCTCCCCCGAGTGAATACATGGCTCCACTAAAAAGCACACTGATCAATGTCAGGATAAAAAACAACAAATTGAGTCCGGGTCGAGGTTTGGAGGGCTGTTTTGCGAAATCTTCCAGGATCAGAATGACTGGTTTGTCATCTTCCATCCGGAATAATGGAATAAGCTGAAAGGAACGCAGTTTCTCGACAAGTGTCGAATGCGCTGTTTCAACATCCTCTCCATAAAAACGCCCCACATACTTGATGTAATCGCGATTTTGGATCTCACCCGTCATAATACTTTCGATTGCGAAAACATTTTTGATAATTGAATCTAATATTTCACGATCTATATCGATCATAATCTGCCTGTTTATGGATAACACCAATAGGCGGGAGTGGATGGGAGTCGAACCCACCACGGACCGCAACGCGACCCGTCACCGGTTTTGAAGACCGAGGAACCCACCGGGACCCTACCACTCCCGTGGAATAAGCATACCGCACCCGCTAGTAATCCGCAAGATTTCGTATCTTTTTTGCATATTCTACGTATTAATGTATGTGACATAAATATGAAATGAAAGTCATTATTAACCCTTGTATTTATTTGAAATGGTTATATACTAGCC
>CAZRKL010000190.1:0-3809 GCA_964600595.1 uncultured Leptolinea sp. | reverse complement strand
CAAGCGCCCATCTGGATCAAGATCTGGCCCAGAAGCGGAGGGGGAGGTCCCCCTGGTTTTGAAGTGTCTTTTTGCTTTTTTAGTGCAGCTTCCAATTCCTTTTGGGTTATTGTTCCATTTTCAACCAGGAAATCACCCAGACGAGGAGGTTCGTGCGTTCCCTTTTCTTCCGATTCTGCCGGGGAAAGAGATTTCGGCTGCACTAACTCGATTACCGCATCATCTAAAACGAGGCGGTCTATTTCTGATATACGGGTCAAATCCTGCCGGATTGTATTGATGGGTTGTGAAGGTACAAATTTCGCTTTAAAGTGAGCAACGGGCTTGGAACTGTCAATATCATCCATAGCCGGCTGCATTTCCAAAATTGTTCCGGCGCTTTGCAATGCCATCATAATCTGAAATGCTCTGGCTGCTGATGCAATGCTCTTTGGGGAAATATCTGCTTCCACAATGATGAATTTTTCTGAAGAAGTAGAGGCCGGTGGGGTAGGCGCCGAATTATCTTCTGCAGCTTTAACTTGATCTTCTATTTTAGCTTTCGTATCTTCCTTTGAGGCAGCCGCTTGTGTTTTTTTTGTTTTCGCTGATTTTTTTACTTCATCTTTTTGGGGAGGATTAGCTTTTGATTGTTCTGAAACACTAGCAGCCTTTTTTTCGATTGGAGCGGTTCCAGATGCCGCTGCAGCTGTAATATAGTTCTGGATACTCTCAACTAGGAATGCAACATCTACATCTGATTCGTGAAGGTCTATTACTTCTTCCCGTAACAACCGCAAACCATCAATGGATTGCAGACAGACATCAACAAATTGTGATGTAACAGGGTATGTTTTTTTTCGGATACCGTCAAACCCATTTTCCAATGTGTGGGTAAGCTCAACCAGGCGTTTGTGGCCGATCATTCCAGCCATTCCTTTTAAGGTATGGGCTGCGCGGAAGAGCGCCTGCACCAGATCTTCATCATCTGCCTGCTGTTCCAGATGAACCAATCCTTCTTCCAATACCAAAAGTTGGTCTTCAGTTTCTGCCAAAAATATAGGCATTTCATCAGGGCTAATATCAAATACCAAATCCATACATATCCTCCGTGAGGATCCAGATAAGAACTAAAGTAGCATTAATAGGATGAGAGCAAAAAGCATGATCTCTCCGGTTGAGTTGTAACATAATCAATCCAGCAAGCTCTATAAACCAAGCGTAAAATCTATGATAAGAGAGCATGAATATTGTCTCCACCTCTGAAACCCTCATTTTTGACGGTGAAGCCACGTGGGAGCTATCTGATACTGAAGGACCTTGTCAGGCATTGCGGCTGAATTGTCTTCCATAATACAAAGTTGGATCGACTGCCTTGTTGTCTCTTCGTACTTCATAATGTAGATGAGGTCCGGTTGAATTCCCAGTATTTCCTGAAAGACCAATAACTTGACCTGCTTTCACTGAATCCCCAACTTCAGCATTACACTCTGAGAGATGGGCGTAGTATGTTCGATATTCTCCATTCTCGACAATGATCAAATTTCCATAGCCCTCATTATTCCATCCGGAATAGACAATTTTTCCATCCATTGTGGTTTTTATTGGGGTTCCAACCGGAATTCCTGTATCCACACCAATGTGATTGTTTTGAAATTCCTGAGTAAGTACACCTTCGACTGGTTTCATGTGAGGGGTTCCAGCATCTCCATAGTATTGGATCAGGGAATCGCGGTAGTTACCGGCTGGTTGCATTGATTGGGAAAGAAGGTCAAGCAATAAAGGCGAAAATGAGGTTTGCCCACCGCCGAGTATCCCTTCAGCAGATGAGTTAGATGCCCCCATGTTAGACATTGTGGATGCCAGTAACATGACCGTCAATAGTTGTTTAAAGGTATCTGTTGTGTCATTAGTATTCTGAGCGATTAAGTTCTCCAACGACAATCCATTCAAACCAGATCCATTTAAGAAAGACGATGTGATGATATTATCCATACCAGGAATTCTAATTTATACATTCCACATCGTCAGTAAAGCCAAAGTAAAAAAATCCTTTACCCCGCCTTTATGCGTCTTTCAGTTCTCTTTTATTCCCGATCTGAATTTGAATTGTAAAATGAGAACTGCAGCATTCTGTCACCCCGCTTCCCAGGGATGAATTGTTTTGTTTGCATCAGGATTATTTAAATGACGCTTTCTTCACAGGAACAAACCGATCTTCAATTGCGAATAACCATTGCGCGTGGACATCTTCGTAACAACGAAGTAAAGGAAGCGATGCTGGTTTATGCCACCTGTATATTAGATTATCCAGAAGATATTGAAGCATACCTGGTGTTGGGAGACCTGCAGCTTGCAGGCGAAAATCCATCGCTTGCTCTGAGCTGTTATCAAACGGCTGCTTTAAAATTCCCGAACCGTAGTGAAATAGAAAAACGGATTCAACTTACTATCAGCGAATTTGGTCAGACAGCTGCATTTACAACAGATCAATTTACTAAATGGTTGAAATCTCTTATAAAGCCCGAAAATGATATATCTGCTGAATCTTTAAGTGAAGCGAATAAATTGATGCAGGAAATCATCCACAGCCAGGAGCCTGCAGATCTTGTTGCAAAGAATCTTGATCGGATTGAGGAGTTACTCCCTGCATTTTTAGAATTGAATATCCGGCAGGCTAAGGCGGAGAACCGCGCAGATATTCAGATGGGGCTGGAACAAATCAAAAAAACCATCCTTGCAGCCAAGCCATATGAATCAGACTTAATCTTTACAAGTATCATCAATCAGAAGGATGCCTTGTTCCCAAAGAATATCCAAATATTAGTAAGCAACGAGGAAGCCACTTCTGCCAGGGTAAAGATAATGAAAGAAGTATTCTCCAGGCTTGGAATTAATGTTTCGGTAAAGTCTACCGATGCACCGGCTGAAAATGAAAATCCTCCAGACCTGGTTGTAGCTTCCAACCCACATGTAAATCCCTGGCTGTTGGAACAAATGGCAAGATTCACGGCAAGCCGGATTCCTATTATCCTGGATCTGGATCTGGATTATGAGCAGATGCCGATCAATCACCCCCTTTATATGGAGATGGGATTGGGATTGCCGGCAAATGCACGCGCTTACACAGCTGCGATGGTACTGGCGGGTATGATTACCACGTCGAGTGAAAGGTTCGCCAGTCAATTATCACAAACCGGCTATAGAGCATTGGTGATACCTGAAGGATGGTCACGAAAAAATCCTTTGTGGGAAAAGCCAGCTCCGAAACGCCCAACGATACACATTGGCTGGGTTGGATGCAGCGGAACTCTTGATGATATTGTTGAGATCCGCCGAATATTGATTCGGGTGATCAGGGAGTTCCCCAAGACCCAATTAATTATCTCGGATAATTCAAAGGTATTTCAGTTATTTGATACTCTTCCAGAGAATCGAAAACTATTTCTGCCTGAGGTTGAGATTGAGGATAATCCTTATATATTCAACCAGATCGACATCCTCGTTGTTCCTCTCCGCAATGTTCCATTCAATTTTTCTCTTCCTGATTCACCCTTTCTGTTTGCCGGGATCAAGCATATCCCCTGGGTGGCAAGTAAAATGCCTTCTTCCATGGAATGGAATGCGGGTGGTTTAGTCTCTTCTTCAATTGAAGAGTGGCACACAAATTTACGTCAACTTGTTATGGATGCTGATTTAAGAAACAAGCTTGGACAGGCAGGATATGCCAAAGCCTTGTCCAGAGAAGTGGAAGAGCTCATTCCATATTGGCGTCGAGCCTTGCTGGAAATTATGCAAAATCCCTGGACTGCGGGATCTACCAGAGCGAA
>CAZRKL010000189.1:0-3820 GCA_964600595.1 uncultured Leptolinea sp. | reverse complement strand
CCAACTGGAGTATAATTCTATAGGAGTAAGTTCCACTCAGGCCTATGCCCGCGCGTAAGAGGAGACCCGTTGAAGAGCTGACCAGCGCAGACTTGCGCCGCATGCTGATGGAAAAACAGCACGGTGACCATAAAAAGCGCCTGGAAGAGTTCGCGAAAACGGGTAGAGTGATCCAGGTTGCGAGGGATCCCATTCCCGCCACATTAAGCAACATTCACAGCGAATATGTGGAAACAACCGCAGAAATATCACCGCGTGGCGGGCGTAGCAGAAGCCGCCAGAAAACATGGTTTGACAGGTTTCTCCTCTTAGTTGAAGTTGGGGCGGTTCTGGGTTTGATCTTTATCATGTACAATACCTTTGCTTCTTTGCGGAACCTCAACGAAGAAGTCAGCTCGGCATTATCGCAGCCATCACTGGCGCCAACACCCATCATCTCAGCGGTCGTACTCCCATCAGGGCATACTCCGCCAAATGCAGCGGGAGGTGCTCAGCCCAATGATGCGGAGATCCCCGAGCATCTTCGACCGGTGGTCCAGAGTTTGGCGAATGTGCCAATTCCCACCGCCAGTCCGCAGCAGGCTACCCGCATTCAGATACCCGCTATTGGCGTGGATGCGCCAATTGTACAGGGAGATGGCTGGGAGCAGTTGAAGAAAGGTGTTGGGCAGCATATCGGCAGCGCGGATCCGGGTGACACGGGCAATGTCGTCCTGTCAGCCCACAACGATGTCTTCGGTGAGATATTCCGCGAACTCGATAAACTAAAAGAAGGCGATGAGGTAATATTATTTACCAACACGCGCCAGTACATTTACAAAATAACAGGTACACAAGTAGTTGAACCTACCAGGGTGGAAGTGATGGCCAGTACGGTTGATCCATTCGTCACCCTGATCTCCTGTTATCCATACCTGGTCAATAATCAGCGGATTGTCGTCAGCGCCGCTTTACAAAAATAGTATTTTAGGAGCAGGAATGAGCAAAAAACAGAAACGTCAGGTGTCTTCCGGCACAACAGCACAAACCGGTAGCGAGCAGGTAGTGGTACAGCGCCGCTTCTCAGGAACAACCGAATTCAACCCGGATTACACGGTTATAAAAAAAGGTATCAAGCGCATCTTCTTGCTAGCAGCTTTCTTCATTGCGCTCTTGATCGCATTGACTTTTATCCTCAATTGATGCAGGTAATAATCTCCAGTCCACTGACTGGAGTTTTTATAAACTAACCAAGACACAAAGGAGAATGGAATGTCACGAATGTTTGTTCCAGGTCCAGTAGATGTTGCGGATGAAGTACTTGCAGCGCAGACCAAACCCATGATGCCGCACCGCAGCAAAGACTTCGAAGCCATATTCAGAGGCTGCGAAGAAAAACTGCGTAAGGTTTTTGCGACGGAACGTCCGGTATTAATATCTACCTCGTCCGGTTCAGGTTTGCAGGAAGCCGGAATTCGCAACTTTGCCAACGATACGGTCTTATCATGCATGAACGGGGCGTTTGCCAAACGCTGGAACGATGTGGCGGTTGCGAACGGAAAGCAGGCTGACAAGCTGGAAGTGCCCTGGGGCGAGGTAATCAAACCTGATATGCTGGCTGAAGCATTAAAGGCAAAGCATTATGAGGTCGTGACGATCGTCCATAATGAAACATCCACCGGTGCCGAAAACCCCCTGAAAGAACTGGCCGAAGTGGTCCACAAAGTAAGCCCAGATACCCTCATCCTGGTGGATGCGGTATCAAGCCTGGGAGGTGTCAAAGTCGAATTTGATGCCTGGGGATTGGATTTTCTGCTCACGTCTTCGCAAAAATGCTTTGCCCTGCCTCCGGGTTTGGCTTTTGGGGCAGCCTCAGAGCGGGCTATGAAAAAGGCTGAAACCGTAAAATTCCGTGGATGGTATTTCGATCTATTACTGCTCGAAAAACATCGTGTTAAGGATTCTACCCCCATGACCCCGGCGATGTCCCTGATCTGGGCGTTGAACGCTCAACTGGATCGCATGCTCGCAGAAGGTCTGGATAATCGTTATGCCCGCCACGCGGCGATGGCAAAACGGACTCAGGATTGGGCAATTTCTCAGGGTATGGAACCTCTTGCTCCGGCAGGTTCACGCTCAAAGACAGTTTCTACCATTAACAATACCCGTAATATGGATATCCCCGGTTTGAATGAATTCCTCAAGCCGCACGAATTGCGCATAGCAAACGGGTATGGTGATTTGAAGAATAAAACCTATCGAATTGCACATATGGGTGAGATTCAGATGTCTGATGTTGAAAAGCTGCTCGGTTTGATGGATCAGTATTTGAAAACCCTTTAACATTTAGTGCTACTAACTCTAAAAAAGACGGGAACTTGCTGTTCCCGTCTTTTCTGTTAATGGGTCATTTTTTATGACAACTGTTTTCTAAAATTAATATTTCGAACTGGCACACTTCCTCAATACCAATTGAAGTTCCATTTCAGTTACAATCATGTTTAAGAGTAGTATGTGATTCTAAATGGATGGGAACCGTTATATGTCTTCGACAATTGAGATTGAAATTACCGGGTTTACTTATGGTGGAGAAGGGGTGGGTCGTCTTCCGGATGGAAAAACCGTGTTTGTTCCATATACAATCCCGGGTGAAAAAGTTGCCATTGAAATAACGGGTGATAAAAAGAATTATGCCCGGGCGAAACCAATCCAGATAATTGAACCATCCCCTAATCGGATTAATCCGCTATGCAGGCATTATGGATTTTGTGGAGGCTGTCACATCCAGCATATCTCCTATCCAGAGCAGGTTCGCCTTAAACAGTCTGTGGTTGCAGAACAGGCCAAAAGAGCCGGGCTAAACCCAGGATTGGTATTACCGATCCAGCCTTCCCCGCAAGAATGGCATTATCGTAACAATCTCCAGTTTCATCTCTCGCCAGATGGGCGGCTGGGCTATCAGGCTGCCCATACCAACCAGGTTATTCCCATTGATGAATGTCATCTACCCGTTCCAGCATTGGATGCCATTTGGCAGAATCTCCAGATGGAACCGGGCGTATCCATCGGGCGCATCTCTGCCCGCGCAGGGGTGGATGATGAAATCTCTATCAACCTGGAAGGTGAGTACGATGACTTGCCTGAAATTGAATTGGACTTTCCCTGTTCTGTAATTCACCAATCCCCTGCCGGAGAGCTAATCCTGGCTGGAAATCCGTCCATGCCCATTCGGGTGGGAGAAACGGAATTTCAGGTTTCCGCAGGTTCTTTCTTCCAGGTGAATACCCGGGTGGCGCATCTCATGGCAGAGTATGCTCTCAATCTGGTTACGGGTGGTGATATAAACTTCTTCTTGGATATATACTGTGGAGTGGGTTTATTCAGCCGTTGGTTTGCACCGCATGTCCAAAAAATCATTGGGGTCGAATCTTCAGAATCAGCCTGCCAGGATTTTGCTGAAAATCTTGGGGAGTATGATGATGTGGCGATTTACCAGGGGAATGCTCAGGATATTTTGCCTTACCTGGATGTTAAACCTGATCTCGTTCTTGTAGACCCTCCCCGGGCAGGTTTGGATGAGAAGGTCTTGGAATCGATCATCCGTATGTCTCCCAAAAAGATCATTTATATCTCCTGCGATCCATCTACTTTTGCCCGCGATGCATCTCGGTTTATTAAAAAGGGGTATCAAATACAGAGTATCAAACCGTTCGATATGTTCCCCCAAACCTACCATGTTGAAGTTGTGGCAATTTTTAATAATAAAAATTTATAAAAACAAAAATTGGCAAAATTGTTGCATGGTATTGGGGACAGGCGAATCTGTTCACAATCAGATTCA
>CAZRKL010000188.1:0-4002 GCA_964600595.1 uncultured Leptolinea sp. | reverse complement strand
CATGGGTTGAGCTATACCTCGTTTGAATATTCCGACCTCAGCATCAGCAAAGCCAAAGTGGCAGCCGGTGATACCGTGGATGTATCGCTCAAAGTCAAAAACACCGGCCCTGTTGCGGGGGATGAGGTGGTGCAGTTGTACGTGTTTGATGAGTATGCTTCGATACCGCGCCCGATCAAGGAATTGAAAGGCTATCGCAGGGTGATTATCAATCCAAGGGAAACCAAAACAGTCACCTTCCATCTACCGGTAGATCAACTGGCGTTCTATGATATAGACCTGAACCTGGTCCTGGAAGCGGGTGATATCCAGGTGATGGTGGGAAGTTCCTCTGAAGATATCCGCCTGTCTGGCAGCTTCGAAATCACCGGAGCTCAAAAAACCGCTGTGAAAGAACCTGTGTTTGTTTGCCCGGTAACGATTAAATAGAAGAAAAGCTTATGTACCTGCTCGGAATCGATACTTCGACTACATCCAGTAAAGCCTTGATCATCGATGAAAAAGGCGAGGTCATCGCTGTGGGTGTTGCACCGCACACCCTGCAGACTCCCCACCCGCTCTGGTCTGAACAGGATCCGCTGGAGTGGTGGACCGCGGTCACGGCGGCTATCCGTTCTGCCATTGAAAAGGCTGGCATTCAACCAGAGAGAATTGGCGCGGTTGGGCTGACCGGGCAGATGCATGGATTGGTACTGCTCGATGAGGCTGGCAATATCTTGCGCCCCGCCATTCTGTGGAATGACCAGCGCACCCAGGCGCAGTGCGATGAAATTCATCAGCTTGTGGGCAGGGAAAGATTTATTCAGATCACAGGCAATGTGGCGCTCACCGGGTTTACCGCGCCCAAGATTCTCTGGGTGCGCGAAAACGAGACGGAAGTGTACCGCAAAGCCAGGCACATTCTGCTGCCCAAAGATTACATCCGCTACAAATTAACCGATGCCTACGCCATGGATAAAGCCGATAGCGCGGGCACTGTATTGTTTGATCTGAAATCACGCAACTGGTCTGCTGAAGTGCTCTCCCGGCTGGGGATCGACCCCGCCTGGATGCCGCCCACCTATGAGGGTCCCGAGATCACGGGCTACATCACCGCAGCTGCCGCCGCGCTGACCGGTTTGAAGGCTGGCACACCGGTGATGGCGGGTGGCGGTGATCAGGCTGCCCAGGCGGTGGGGGTAGGCGCGGTCGAGCCGGGCATTGTCGGTCTCACCGTGGGAACCAGTGGCGTCATATTCGCGACCACGCCATCCGCGTTGATTGAGCCCGAAGGCAGGCTGCACGCATTCTGCCACGCCGTGCCGGGGATGTGGCATTTCATGGGTGTCATGCTTTCTGCCGCGGGCAGTTTGCAGTGGTACCGCGATTCGTTGGCACCGGGCATGGCTTTCGATGATCTATTAAAGGAAGCGGAAGCGGTGCCTGCCGGGAGCGAGGGTTTGCAGTTTTTGCCCTATCTCAGCGGCGAGCGGACTCCGCATCCCGACCCGCTGGCGCGCGGCGCGTTCATCGGCTTGACTCTCCGCCACGGCAGAGCCCACCTCACCCGCGCGGTGCTCGAAGGCGTAGCGTATGGTCTTAAAGACAGCTTCACCCTCATCCGGAACGCCGGGCTGGAGGGAATCAACCGGGTTTACGCTTCAGGGGGTGGAACCAAAGGCGCGCTCTGGAGGCAGATACTAGCTTCGGTGATGGATGCCGAGCTGGTGACCGTGAACACCACCGAAGGCGCCGCGTATGGCGCCGCCCTGCTGGCGGGGGTGGGTTCCGGTGTGTGGGCGGATGTCTCTGCAGCCTGCAAACAGTGTGTCAAGATCACCGGCAGCACCCAGCCGGACCCGGAGCAGGTGGAAAAATATGTACAGGAGTACGCGGTCTACCGCGACCTGTATCCGCTGTTGAAGTCCACCTTTCCCAGATTGTAGTCAAACAGATCATCCAGGTTCCAAGCAACATAATTTGCTCCACATCAGAGAACTGAACCCTTTCACTGATTTTCTTCGTGAGAGTTGTCCGGCATCCAAAATTTGGTTATGGAGTTATCTGGAATTTCAATAGGATGGCAGAATAAATAAACATCTCTTCATAATCGAGTTGGTTAAAAAATCCTATTAAAGTTGGACGAGCGGTTCGATTAGTTGATCATCAAGGGAAAATGTGCATAACGAACATAAATTATTTAGTTCATGAATTAACTGGTATGTGCCAAGAGTCTATATAATTATGAGTGGGGTACACGACGAAAAGTAGAGTCCTACCAAAATTGAGATGATTAAGCTATGTTAAATTGGCTGGAGCAACTGAACATAAATCCGCTGCCTTGCCTGCTGTCGGTAGACAATATGGCAATTCGTTATTTTACCCGGCGGGACCTGGCAGATGAAGAAGTGGAAATGGAAACAATGCTGCCCCAGGCTCAAAAAATAATCAGCCGCCAGCAGGCAGATGGGGCATGGGAATATCCAGCCAATAGAGAGCAGGGTGAAGGTAACTATAAACTCCTGGAAACATTTCGATTGTTTGGGGTTCTTATCGAAAAGTGTGGTTTGGATAATAGCTGTCCAGCCATACAAAGGGCTGCCGGGTACCTTTTTTCTTGCCAGACAGCAGAGGGCGATTTCAGGGGTATTTACGGTACGCAGTACTCTCCAAACTATTCGGCTGCAATTACGGAACTGTTAATCAAAGCTGGCTATGAAAACGATTCGAGAATTAAGAAGAGTTTCGATTGGCTCTTATCTGTCAGGCAGGATGATAAGGGATGGGCTATTCCGATTCGAACACACGCGATCAGGTGGGAAGAAACACTCACGCATCCCACCCCCCTTCAGCCGTTGCGCGCCAGGCCATCTTCCCATTTGGTAACAGGGATGGTGCTGCGGGCGTTTGCTGCTCATCCCGCATATCGCTTTACTGAACCAGCCAGAGAGGCGGGCATTTTGCTGGCATCCCGGTTCTTTGAAGCAGACAAGTATGTCGACCGCCGCGACAAAAGCTACTGGGAAGAAACATCTTTTCCTTTCTGGTTCACCGATATTGTATCCGCACTTGATTCGCTTTCGTTGATGGGGTTTACACCAGAAAATAAGCAGGTATCAAAAGCCCTTGAATGGTTGCGTGGTCGTCAATTAGAGAATGGACTTTTTGATATTAAACTTCTCAAGGCTAAAGATAGGGACTCAATTTATTGGTCATGCCTGGCAATATGCCGTGTTTTCAAAAGGTTGAACAGCATCGCATAAAAAGATAGCCAGAGAATATTATCCCGAAAGATCATCGGTATGATACGTGCCTCAAGTGTGTTTTTCGGCGGTTCTTCAAGTCATCAAACACTTATTAAAACATCCAAAATAAGGATCAAATCACATGGATTTTAGAATAGAAACACTCCTTGAGAAAAAGCTGGTTGGCAAACGAATGAGAATGTCTCTTTCCAACAATAAAACTGGAGAACTCTGGCGGAGTTTTATGCCCAGACGAAGAGAAATTCAGAATAACCTGACTTCAGATTTGTTTTCGATGCAGGTGTATGATCAACCCGTTGTTCCTGGTAATCTCACTCAGGAATTTGACAAATGGGCTGCCGTAGAAGTGGCAGAATTCAGCGTTATCCCAGATGGAATGGAAGCTTTCAAGCTAAAGGGCGGTTTATATGCGGTATTTCACTATATTGGCTCGAGTATGGATACCCGGGTATTCCAGTATATTTTTGGAACCTGGCTGCCAGCCTCGAGTTATTTATTAGACGACAGACCTCATTTTGAAATACTGGGAGACAAGTATAAGAATGCCGATCCAAATTCTGAAGAAGACATTTGGATACCGATCAAACCAAAAGTCAATGCCTGACGGTGGTGTTTGGATGGTAACAAGGCTTGCTTTTGTTGATGATGTCTGGCTTAGCGTGCAACATACGGGTGGGAGTCGTCCCGTTATTCAGGCATTTTTCCCTGGCATATCCCGCCAGGGCAGGCTCGCTTAGAGTTTTCTGCTCGCAAGTAG
>CAZRKL010000187.1:0-4043 GCA_964600595.1 uncultured Leptolinea sp. | reverse complement strand
TGTGGTTCCGCATCGAGAAGGCGCACCCGGTCATCCAGAGATAATCGTTTTACCCACTTTTCCGCATCCACCTGCCCGCGCATCGAGGTCGCCCAGAAGTTGGCGCGAGGCTCTTTGGCATGGATCAATGGAATCGCCTGAAAAAACCCATCATTCATTACATACGCCGGTCTGATCCCGCGCGGATTAATCACCCGCCAGGGGTCACGGTTTCTGACCCGAGCAGAGAGAATGGAAGGAGAATCAATCTCCATTTCTGCAAGTTGTAAACCGCCATTGCCGGGAGCAAACCGGGTGGGGTTGCTTTTGGTATAACCCCATTCTCCCGCCAACCGGATATCACGTAAGCAATCTGCCATGAATCCATCTGCCCGCGTAACAGCCTTCCGGGTCATGTGTCGCATCAGCGGGGAACCTTGCCCGTGCAGAGTAAAATCATTCCCCCAGGTTGATATGATCACGGGGATTTCTGCAGGTGTATAAGCTGCAAGCATCCCTTCATAAGGGATCCTCAAACCATGAACAAGATCAGGTTTTACCTGATCGAGTATCTTCCGGTAGGAATCCGCTGCCCGCATCACGCTGATGGGTCCCAGGTAATATCGGAGATTCAACAGGCTTAATCGCGCGTTTTGAATCACTTTCTTCGAAATTTTCTTAAACAGGGTACTCGAATCCCCCCCGCTTGATGTAGCTGCCCGCGAGAAAGCCAAGGGCAAGAGGTGTATCTCTGACACACCTTCGGGTAAGTCGCAGGAATAGGTGCTCAGCAGCGCAACCTCATATCCAATGGATGCTACCTGGCGGATCCAGGATTTTGCCGTAGGGCTTCGACCGTCCGCAATAATGATTACCTTCATTTATGGCTCACGCTGTGGATGGCTTCCAGGAAAACATCCACCATTTTTTCAAGATTAATTTCTTCCCGCACAATCCGATATGATTCCATACCCATCTGAGGTAACTTTTCGCTACTGGACAATGCATTTTTCAGGGTATTCTCCAGGTCTTCCAAATCACCCGGGATGACGTGCCAACCGTTGGATGACCGCACCAGATTAGATTGTGTGCCATCCCCCTCCGCGACAATCACGGGCAAAGCATACGACATAGCCTGTTGGATTGCCAGACCGCCCGTGCCGGGCAGAACAAAGAGATCAGCCTGAAGAAAATGCGGGGTCAACGCATCCCCAATCAGAGTACCTGTAAAAGTTGTGTCAGGGTAAATCTCACCGGCGATGTTTTCCAACCTCATTCGGTCCGGACCATCACCAATTATCGTCAGCCGGGGTTGCAACCCTTCCGGCAAACTGGCACATGCCCGCATCAGCAAATCCAATCTTTTTCTCTGCTGCAATCTGCCGACAAATAATAGATTCGCTATTCCTTTTGGCGCTTCCCGAGAGACAGGCGGATCAATCGGTGCACGGGTCACTGCATTGGGAGCGACAAAGACCCGGTTGGGCGCAATTCCCAAGCGCCGATACTCCTCTGCGCCGGTATCACTGTAAGCGATCATTGCATCGAAGGACAGCAGGAATTTCCGGCGGGAGCTTTCGCGCGCGAGACCGCTGATTCCCCTTAATTCCGGGGCACCCAAACCCCATCCAATAACTGGCTTCCCTTGTCCATGCATCCACCTTATCGCATCAGGACTGGCTGGATAACGCGGGTTTGCTTCCATGATGATCACGTCTGGTCGAACAGTTCTGATCCAGGCAAGCAGATTCCTCTGCCAGCAAAGGTACAAGGACGTGCCAAATAAATGAACATTTTTCGCGTGATGATAACGGGCTGTCTGCAATTCGTAAAAGGATTCAATACTCTCATCTCTTCGGGGATTACCCGCAAAAACATCCAATCCGTCTGAACAAGACTCCGCCAGCAAATCAAAAAATGGTGCCCTGTAAAAGGGCAGCACCCTCTGCTGAACCGCTGCCTTCCCTCGAAAAACCCTGCTCATTGTGGAAAAATCACCTGCAAATACTTGTTGATCATGTTGTCCAACCCGAAGAGCGATTCTGCCCGGTGGCGCGCATTTTGCCGGTAATCTGCCAAATTATCCACCAGGTCATTTGCCTTTTCGGCAAATCCATCTATCGAAGCGGGTTCACCTTTCCAGACATCTCCACCATAGGGAACAACCGCGGCGCATGTATCATCGACTAACTCACGGATTGCCCCATTTTCCCATCCCAAGACCGGAAGTCCGCATGCGAGCGCCTCGATCACAGAGTTAGGACAGGCTGGATTCATCTCAACCGAAAAGAATGCGTGTGATCTCTGCATTTCTTTTATGATACTTTGCCGGGGTAGAATCCCCAGCCACCGGAATCTCCCTGGTAACTTTGCCTCCACCCGCCTTTGAATATCCTCAGGGATATCTCCCGCTGCCGACAACAGAATCGGCAACCCCAGGTGAGAACGCCATTCTTGCAGCGCATTTACGGCATTAAATAAACCCTGTTCAAGACCATTTTTCAGATGACCTTCGACGAGTAGAACTTGAATGCCGTTGGATATGATGGGTATTTCGCGGGGAGGTGTATACCGGTCGAGATCGACGCCGTTGTAAATAATCTCCGTTGGTTTATCGACTCTGCCATATTTTCCTTCCCACCATGCAAGGGAAAACCGGCTCTGGTAGACAATTCGGGTCGCCAGTGTGTTTCTGATTGTTTTTAAGATCCAGTTATTGACTTCAGACCGCAGGAAATGCTTTAATCCTGTCCATCTGACGCGATGGACCCAGTTCATTCCATCCAGACGCTGGATGATGGGGATCTGCCTTCTTTTTACATCACTCAATAATTTTAGATGCTTACTTCCAGCTATGACCAGAACCGCATCCAGGTCTGGTTGATTGAGATCATAGGTAATTTTGTACCCAAGGCGGGTTATTCCGCTAACAAATTTTTCATGAAATGATGCAGGTCCACCCAACCCTTTTACCCCGGGGATTATCCCAATGGTCCGGGAATGACGATCGTCCATCAAGAGCCAACTCCATTTGTCGCAAAACCACAGATGATGTCACGAATTCTCTCGGCTGCGTGCCCGTCACCGAATGGGTTGACTGCTTTCGCCATATCCTTGTACGCCGCGTCATCATCCAACAGTCTGCGTGCTTCGGTATATATTCGTTCGGTATCCGTACCGACCAGCTTTAGTACTCCGCTGGAAACTCCTTCAGGACGTTCGGTTACCTCCCGCAACACAAGGACAGGTTTACCTAATCCGGGGGCTTCTTCCTGGATACCGCCAGAATCCGTCAGAATCAGATCTGCGTATTTCATCAGATGAATGAGAGGCAGATAGTCTAACGGGGGCAGAAGGGTAATATTCTGATTCCCTTGCAACATCCTGTAAACAGGTCCCTGTACGTGCGGATTGAGATGAACCGGATAAACAAAGCGTACTATTCCCTGGTAATGGTCTGCCAGTCTTGAGATGGCAGTGCAAATTTGTTCCAGCGGTTGTCCGAAGTTTTCTCTTCTGTGGGCTGTTATCAAAACCATACGATTTGGACCAGCCGGTTTTACTTGCAAATCACTAATGAGCCTGGATACTTCATCCGGTTGTGGACGTTGAATAATCCACTGTAACGCGTCGATCACCGGATTTCCGGTTACATGGATATCTTTTTCCGAAATTCCTTCCCGCAACAGGTTTTCCCGGCTGTGTTCGGTTGGCGCGAAATGTAAATCAGCAACCACACTTGCTACCCTCCGGTTAATTTCTTCAGGGAAGGGTTGACGTTTATCACCCGTTCTCAAACCTGCTTCAACATGCCCGACTTTAATTTGCCGATATGCAGCACAGATGGCAGCCGCCATCACAGTGGTCGTATCACCCTGCACAATCACCCAGTCCGGTTTTAATCTGACGAGGATTGGATCGAGGGAAGCTATTACCGACGAACTAATTTCTGCCAGTGTTTGGTCTGGCTTCATTAAATTTAGGTCCATTTCGGGATGCAAACTAAAAATATCCAACACCTGGTCGAGCATTTCCCGATGCTGGGCAGTCACACATGAATAGAT
>CAZRKL010000186.1:0-4060 GCA_964600595.1 uncultured Leptolinea sp. | reverse complement strand
AACCTGGATTATGAAGAAATTCCCACCTGGACTCAAGAAAATCTTTTCAGCAACACCCGCCGTGCCGGAATGGATACAGCAATCAGCGGATACTATTGGTTTGAAAAACTTGTACCGCAGAAAGATGTGACCTATGGCTTTTATACTCCAGGCGAGGATCACAACGCAGATGTTGATGTAATGAACGCGGCTCTCCCCTGGCTTCAAGATAAGGATATTGAACTGGTCCTCATCCATTTAGATCAGGTGGATTATGCGGGGCACCATGAGGGGGGTGCAGTTGGGGAAGGTTGGAAAGCAGCTGCGAATCGGGTAGATATCTTCCTCGGTCAGATTCTGGACCAGATGGATCTTGAAAATGAAACCCTGCTTGTTTTTAGCGATCATGGGCAAATTGATCGAGGCGGTCATGGAGGTTCAGAGGTTGTTACCCTCACCGAGCCGTTTATCATCGCAGGAAAAGGAATAAAAGAAGGTAAATATCCTGATATGGAGATGGTGGATATCGCCCCAACCGTATCAGTTTTATTAGGGATATCCATCCCGGCTACAGCAGAAGGCCGACCTCTCTTCGATTTACTGACTGTAAATAAGAATATTCGGAGTACTTATGAAAGACTGGCAGAAAAAAATCAGAGAAGTCTCGCTCAAGCGTACTTGAATGCCATCAGAGTAGATCTCCCGGTGGTAGAAGATGCAACAGTCGCAGATATCCGTAATATCCGTCTGATTCAAGATCGCTGGCAGCGGTCTGCCATCGGTATTGGTTTTCTTCTGGCTTTCGGAATTATTCTTTTCAATATACGGAAGTGGATCATCCCAGTATTAATTGGTGTTGGGGTTTACCTGTTGGCATTTAATATTAAATACCTGTTTATTGATGGTAGCATCTACTCTTTCTCTTCCATCATCAGCCCCACAAGCTTGATTATTGACATTGCGATAAACGCGATTATTGCATTGGTTTTCGCAATGGGTACTTTCTGGTTATTTCAGCGCAAAAATACAGGTTTAGAAAAACACTGGAGACATTTGTTGATCCAATTCACCGGGATTCTCTGTCTCTGTCTGTTGATACCAGTGATCATTCATGCCTGGTGGAATGGATTTATCCCCACCTGGACCCTGCCTGACATAACATTATACTTTTACGCATTGGCATTTCTGATCCAGATTCTGATTGTGTCCATAACTGGAGTATTGTTTAGCCTTATTTTCGGGTCTGTTTTATCAAAGAAGGCCAATTAGGATAATCTATCTACGGTTTCCTTGCCACAATCGAAGCAATCGACTTGGGGTGACCAGGACGTTCTTCAAACCAGCCTTCGCGGTAATCAAGAATTGTCCAATCCCTAAACATTGTTTTTAATTGACCGGGTTGTAAGAGTCTATCCGGGGGAGTTTCTGGGCGGAAGGACAACATTTCAATCGTCAATGTCTCAAGAATTATTACACCACCCGGTTTAATTATTTGAGAATAGCTATTAATTAAATCGATTCCCAGAAAGTAAAAGTGGCTGATCAGGTCGAAAACAGCAGGAGGGAATCTGATTTGAGATAAATCTCCCTGGATTATTCTCGCCGCAGGATATTGCCTGGCGGCAAAACGGGCTGCCACACGTGATAACTCAACCCCCCAGACCCGATACCCCAAGGATAACAGGAATGGAAAGTTCCACCCTAACCCCATGGCCGGTTCCAGACAAACTCCATCACCCATTAACACATCTTCATGGCTTGTCAGCCAGTAACGGGGTGGTCTATCGGGGCAATTCAACTCGCTCAGATAACGGGCATCCCAATCAGCACGATCCATTCAGTCTCCAGTAATACAGGCGATTATAATAGATAAGTATTCTGTTTCAAAAGATGATCCATTGAATAGAACAACGGTCAACATCGGTACATTTGCAGCTCTATCACTACCCAATTACCGCCTCTGGTTCTTTGGGCAGATGGTTTCATTAGTCGGAACCTGGATGCAGGCTACGGCACAAGGATATCTCATTTATGAGTTAACCGGCTCAGCAACATACCTGGGATTTATTGCTTTCATAAATGGTTTGCCCTCCTGGCTTTTTACTCTTTACGGGGGGGTCATCGCTGACCGCTTTCCGCGACGAACCTTGCTGATAATTACCCAATCCGTTATGCTTTCGTTGGCATTAATTATGTCTTTGCTGGTTTTCACCGGATGGATTGCTCCCTGGCACATCGCGGTTCTTGCTTTCTTTTTAGGCGTAGCAAACGCATTTGACGCGCCCACCCGTTTATCTTTTGTGCGTGAGCTTGTTGACCGGGAACACATGACAAACGCGATCGCATTAAACGCGACCATGTTCAATGTTGGCACCATTCTCGGACCAGCGGTAGGCGGTCTTACTTACGCAGCTGTTGGACCAGGCTGGTGTTTTGCCATCAATGGTATTTCCTTTTTCGCTGTGATTTTTAACCTCTTGCGGATGAAATTGGCACCTTTTGAACCAATCCTTCAGAAAACAGATACTCTCTCCAGCCTGAAGGAAAGCTTTCGATATGTTGCAGCGCATAAGGTAATTCGCGGAATTATTTTTAATCTTGGTTTTCTCAGTAGTTTTGGATTCGGATTGATTGCCCTGCTGCCAGCCTGGGCTGTTGAAGTATTGAAAGGTGATGTGATAAC
This sequence comes from uncultured Leptolinea sp., assembly GCA_964600595.1. Lineage (GTDB taxonomy): Bacteria > Chloroflexota > Anaerolineae > Anaerolineales > Anaerolineaceae > DAIOEK01. Next base: position 1,398 of record CAZRKL010000186.1, on the reverse strand, counting down.
CAACGGCTGGTTACTATCAGCCAGGGGAGTTGGTTCTTTGATTGGCGCGTTGATTTTGGCATCACTGGGAGCAAGGAAAATTCGAGGACGGATCTGGGCGTGGAGTAGTCTGCTGGTTCCTATCCTCTGGCTTGTTTTTGCCTGGATGACAATTATTCCACTATCACTACTCAGTATCGCTTTCGTGGGATTATTCATCATCATGACAGTCAATCTATCGAATGCAATGGTGCAGACGCAAGTGGAAGATGCCTTGCGTGGCAGGGTGATGGGGATTTATACAATGGTGTTCTTCGGCTTCAATCCGCTGGGTTCATTACTTGCAGGTTATGCGGCGGACCAAATTGGAGAACAGTGGACAGTTTCCTTCTGCGCTATCGTCCTGTTGCTGGTAGCCATCTTCAATTGGGTGAAGATGCCCTATGTCAGGGAGCTCGATTAGAAAATTAAATTCATCTAATCAAATCTCTGAAATTATTTGCCTGGCTTACTCGCAGGCTTAACCGCCCTGATTTGGAATGCAATACCCACAACAGCCAATACAATGAAGAGAATCGTTTGAATCGTCCCGCCGAACTTGACAAGTTCGCTGGCTATGGAAGCCAGGGTAGCTGCCCCAGAAATCGATGAAAGTATAACCAGCGCCCAATCGAAAGATTTTACTGCCAGGAATACTCCGGCTGCCCCGCCAATCACGAATAAAATAAATTTTACAAATCCGGGAAGCGTGGCAATCATATCACCAACTGCCATCAAGGCGTATCCGCCCGCAAAGAATCCCACCACCGCGATAACCGCATACGGCGCCGCCTTTGACATTATGGCACCTAGAACACCGAGGACCAATCCGACCAGGATGAAAACAAGTGCCCCCGCATCCGGCACGATCAGTTGGGCGAGGAAGAACCCAACCAGAAAACCGACTATCCCCAGGAACAGGAAGAAGATGCGGCGCCCATAGAACAGTGCGATCAATCCACCGATGGCACGCAAGATAATTGAAATGATATTCATGATAGACCTCCCGGAATTATATAGAGACCACTACCAAATTATTATAGTGTATACAAATAGTTTAATAATATGAACTTAAAGATGTTGATTTAAGATAATTGAGATGTATTTAGTATTTGAATAGCCACTGGTATTTTCTAAAGTCCACATCCCTCGCGAGGTATTGTTCCAGGATAACATCACTGGGAATGTCGTTAAATGATTTGAACAGGTTGGGCTCGTAATAATTAGTTGTCTGCTTCACTGTGTTTTCTTGAATTGTCTTATGAACTGAATCAAATATTCGATAAAAGCCATTAATAGACCCAATACAAACATAAATAAGAATGAACCCAATTTGAAACATTTTTGCATACGATTTTTTTTCACACCAAACATCAGACA
>CAZRKL010000185.1:0-4126 GCA_964600595.1 uncultured Leptolinea sp. | reverse complement strand
GCAGCAGAAGGCGAGTATCAGATAGAAAAGCAAACCAGAGACTGGATGAAAAAGTCGGTCACTTTGCTGGGTGATGCTTCTATTGAACGCCGGAGAGATGAATTAATTAAAATAATTGTTTCACCAAAACCTGAAAAAGCAATCAGAGCACTCCTCTGGCTGAGTGCCCTCAACTATCTCATTCCTGAATTTGATGTGTTAGTTAATAATCATGGAATAGGATGGCTGGAAAAGTATCTGAGCGGATTAGTGTGTTCCAATTCATTATTAAACCTTCTTTTCCAAAATGATCCGGAACAGAGCGCATCAGATATTGTTCAGGGGATTGCGATCAATGAGCTCCGACGATTCAAAGAAAACATTTCGGGTAAATTAACCAAAGATCAGTTTTTGTCCAACCCGCCATTGGCGATATGGTACCTCGGATGGCTGGGGTATGTAATTTCTCCAGAGACCGGTCAGGCAGATTATAGTGAAAATTTTGCACGTTGGCTTCACCTCTCAAGACAGGAGGTTAAAACATTCTCTAGCATTCCAAATGGCATAAAACAACTGGAAATATTGGTGTCAAAACCTGATATGCCACATAACCTGGATATTTACAGATATTTTCATGAAATCGGAGGGAATGGAATAGCAGCCAGCTGGGTTTGGCTGTCTCAACAAATGGCAATCCATAAAAACGAAGTTGATCCAGATCGATGGGCTGATGAAGTAAATCTAATATCTAGACTATGGTCGAATTTTTGGTTAAGTCCAGAATTAATCAATCCACCACAATTAATTAATGGTCATGATATCGTTTCAGAGTTAGGAATCGATCCCGGCCATAAGATTGGAATGTATTTACAGGCAGTATCAGAATCTCAAATAATGGGCAATATTCAAACAAAAGAAGACGCCATTCAATTCATCAGGCAGTTTTTAAAATAATCCAATTTACACTAACTAACAGGTTTTTTAATTACGGGTAAAGCTGTTCGAGGAAAGGTTCATAAAAACATCTGCACCCTTCACTATGCGAACATCCGGTATGAGGTAAAACAGGGACCTGGTCTTTTGGATAAGTACCTTGTTGCGCATGGCAGACAGGGCAAGCATCATTCCCAACACTTATTCTTATGTATTGGATTCGGTCATTTTCCTGAAATTTCTTCAACGCAATTGAAGTACTGGAAAAATCGCGCAGATCGCTCTGGCAAGATACACACAATAATGCACTGTCGGGTGATTGAGCAAAACACCGGGTACAGGTTTGCAATCTGTCCTCCTGAAGTTGACTTATCCAGCTGATGAAAGTTGATTTTGCGGGTTGATCCGACGCATCAAATTATTTAGATGCGCAACCAGAATACTGCTCGTCACAGGTTTAATCAGATAATCATCTGCACCTGCATCCAATGCCTTGGATACAGCACCAGGCATATCCAACGCAGATAATACCAAAATCGGGATACTGCTAAAAACACGTATTTTCTGGCATACCTCATAACCATCCATTTCAGGCATCATCAAGTCCAGAATGATTATTTGAGGATCCACTTCTTTTACGAGTTTAATTCCTTCTTCGCCACTATTTGCTGTAGTGACCGTCGAAACCGCTGGTTGTAATAATAAGCGTAATAATTCGGTCATTGCCGGATCATCGTCAATTACCAGAACTCGCATTTCTTTTCCTATGTCATTGCTCATAAGTTTATTATGCACCAGGGTATTCAGGCTTTACCTTGCAGTTACTTAACAAATCATACCCCATATTTCGTTAGAAAAGAAGCAAAAAGTGGCATTATTCTTACACATACCCAATATATTGTCTCGTCAGAGTGTGAAATATTCGTTGTCTGAACAATAACACAAAAACCATGGAATGCTATGTTATAATCGCAAGTTTAACGGCTTAAATTATTACCCAGTTGCAATGGGTTTAACATTAATTTCACACTCTCAAACGGAGGTATTATGGCTACAAAGAAATGGATTTATCTGTTCAATGAAGTTGAACAGGCCGAAAAATACGCAAAGGGTGATCCCGATCGCGTAAAGGCATTATTGGGGGGAAAAGGTGCTAATCTGGCAGAAATGACCCGGATTAAACTCCCTGTTCCACCGTTTTTTACCGTCACAACTGAAGCATGCAATGAGTATCAGAAAAATGGTGAATTTCCTGAAGGAATGTGGTCTCAGGTCCTCAAATCCTTGCATAAAGTTGAAGAAGCATCAGGTAAAAAATTCGGAGCAGCAGCCAATCCCTTGCTAGTTTCCTGCCGTTCTGGTGCGAAATTCTCCATGCCAGGAATGATGGATACTGTGCTAAATATCGGCCTAAACGATAAGACAGCCAAAGGTATGGTAAAGCTCACTGGTAACGAGCGATTTGTTTATGATTCTTACCGCCGATTAATTCAAATGTTCGGCTCTGTTGTCCTCGGAATGTCTGATGAAGCATTCGAAGATGTCTTGGAATCCTACAAACATCAAAAAGGGGCAAAATCAGATACTGACCTTACCGCAGCCGATCTGAAGATCCTAACTGAGAGATTTAAATCTGTCGTGCGTGAAGAAAAAGGCTTCGATTTTCCCCAAGAGCCGCTTGAACAACTCAAGCTTGCCATCGAAGCTGTGTTTAAATCATGGAATGGAAAACGTGCTGTAGACTACCGTCGTGCAACCAACATCCCCGATGACCTGGGTACTGCTGTAAATATCGTCACCATGGTCTTTGGAAACATGGGTTGGGAATCAGGCACAGGTGTTGCCTTTACCCGTGACCCCAACACCGGTGAAAATAAAATGTTTGGTGATTACCTGCTCAACGCCCAGGGCGAAGATGTAGTTGCAGGTATCCGTAACACTGAAAAAATTGAGAAAATGGTAAATGATCTTCCAGAAGCATATAAGCACTTCATGGATATTACTGATCTCCTGGAAAAACACTATCGCGACATGCAGGATGTGGAATTTACCATTGAAAATCGCAAGCTCTGGATGCTTCAAACCCGCAGCGGAAAACGCACCGCCTCTGCTGCAGTCAAGATTGCTGTCGATATGGTAAATGAGAAGTTGATCAGCAAAGAAGAAGCAATTCTTCGGGTTACTCCAGAAAACGTTGATACCTTACTGCACCCTCAGTTCGACGCAAAAGGATTTGAAACCGCCAAGAAGGAAGGCCGTTTCTTCACAACCGGTGTGAATGCCTCACCGGGCGCAGCAGTAGGCCAGATTTATTTTGATGCGGATACAGCTGAAGCCAAAGCAAAAGAGGATAAACAGGATGTGATCATGGTTCGTCCGTTCACAAAACCTGATGATGTGCATGGAATGCTGGCAGCCAAAGGCATTCTCACCAGTGAAGGTGGCGCAACATCGCATGCCGCGGTGGTTGCCCGCCAGTTTGGTGTACCTTGTGTTGTTGGCGCGTCTTCCGTCCGGATTGATCTGGATCGCCGTCAGATGCAGTGTAACGGCATCGTGGTGAAGGAAGGTGAATGGATTTCTGTCGACGGAACTACTGGTCAGGTATTTATTGGCAAAGTTGGAGTGTCTGTACCCAAATTGGAAGAGCAGAAAGACCTTCTGCAATTGCTGTCATGGGCAGATGAAATTTGTGCGAAGAAAGACATACGCAAAACTTCTCAGGGAAAAACCCGCGGTCTTCAGGTTTGGGCAAATGCTGATTACCCCAAGGATGCACAGCGTGCGCGTGCTTATGGCGCCGTTGGGATCGGATTGTGCCGAACAGAGCACATGTTCTTTGAGCCCGAGAGACTTCCAATCGTTCAGAAGATGATCCTGGCCGAAACAGTTGAAGCGCGTAAAGTAGCCTTAGCCGAATTACTGCCTTCACAACGATCCGACTTTGCCGGATTATTCAAAGCCATGGTTGATAATGAGAAGGATAAAAATGGTTATCCCGTCATTATCCGCTTGATTGACCCACCTCTGCATGAGTTCCTTCCTGCAGAGGATGAATTATACGAAGAGATTATCGCCAAGAGAATTGCCAATCTTGGACAGTATGCGATCGGAAAAGGCGATACCAAAGAAATTGCTTCACTCGAAAAGGTTCACGCCACTGTAAAATCCATGCATGAAAGCAACCCCATGATGGGTCTGCGTGGTGTTCGCC
>CAZRKL010000184.1:0-4197 GCA_964600595.1 uncultured Leptolinea sp. | reverse complement strand
ATATTGAGGACCGCTGTTGTTTTTTGTTTATTCTTGGATTGAGAAGATCTCATATGGACCCCTTCCTCTGATATGTTAAACACGTTTTGCGGATTATTCATATTCTCAAGATGTTATTTTTGTTGTTTGCTTGCGTGAACGCAACCTGCGCCAGATACTGAGTGCAAAGGACCCGATCGCGCCGGGGATAAACCCGCCGACAGCGCCAAAAGCCAGACCGGCGCTGAGCCCTTCCCAAATCTGGCGCCAGACAGGGGCGGTGTTCAACCAAGCAGCTTCCCGAACCATCTCAATCATACCCGATTGCATACCCAGCCACGCCCGTATTCCTATGGCAAGCCCGATGGAGACCGCCCCCACCACCACGCCTGATACCACACCAAATGGAACAGCGAACCAAAGGTTCACCCGCAACCTGCGGTGTAGTCGGGCAGCCAGAACGATCCCGCCCAGGGTGAAAACAGTCTGAACAAGGCAGCTCAGAATAGCAATTGGCCATCGCCACTTATTCGCGCCCATATGCGGATATAGAAAAAACAGCCAGCCAATATCCACCGCTATTGCGATGATGAGACCAAATATAACCGCAGCCTTCAATTCGCGGGATTGCTCTTTTGAATTATCCACGACCGTATCACCTCCTTACAACATTCTCAAGTCAGCCTAATAAAAACATATCCAAACCTATTGTGAAGCCATTCTAGAATATTTGCAACCATGCCAGTTACGCTGCTAATAAAAACACATTCCACTGTAGACGCTTTCCCCTTCCGCAATCCATCAGCGGGATGGAAAACATCCCGGATGATGGGAATCGGGGTAAAAGATATTAATTATTCATTAATAATTCCTGAAATAGCCTTTTCAACTCGCCCTTCAGCTGGATAGTTTGCTAGAATCCAATAGAGTCACACAGCACACCAAAGAGAGGGTTATTAAACAATGAAACAGAAATTGGCAGTATTTGGAGTATTTATTATAAGCTGCGCCATCATCCTGAGCGGATGCAGCAATACACCGGCAACCGCAGCAGTAACCGAGGCAGCCGATACACCCGCCCCGGTGATGGCGACCGCGACCCATGAACCCACCAGCACACCGGAACCCAGCCCGACACCCGTTCCTCCCATCCCGTGCACAATTGTCTTTGAAAGTAACCGTGACGGCAACCTGGAAATCTACTTCATGAATCCAGACGGCAGCGATCAGAGAAACCTGTCTAATGACGGGGCAGAAGACTTTAGCCCGGCTTGGTCGCCGGATGGTTCTCAGATCGCTTTTGTTTCAAAACGCGAGACCGCAGATGAGGGAATTCAAAATATCTTTGTAGTTAACGCGGATGGAAGCAACCTCCGCCAATTGACCCATCATTTTTATTCGGATTGGCCAAGCTGGTCTAGTGATGGCAGCAGGATCACCTATACTGACGGAATTGATATTCTCATCATGAATGCGGATGGAAGCGGCGAGCCGATCAACCTGACTAATGATGAGGTAAAAGATACTCGTCCCTCCTGGTCACCAGATGGAACCAAGATTGCCTGGTCATCCGGTGATGATGGGCAATGGAATTTATTCGTCATGGATGCCGATGGCAGCAACAAAAAACAAATAACAGATAATGGCCAGGTTTTCGGCGCTACATGGACGATCGATGGACGATTACTCACCAACTGGGGATGGAAAGACCAGCAAGAATTCTGCCATAACTGCGTTGTGACTGCTGATGGGTCAGAAATTGTAGATGGGGGCGGTAAAGGCTCCCTGGTAAATTTTGTCCCCTTTGTCACAGCCGATGGAGAAAGAGTGGAACTTGCCGCTGTTGATGGTTTTGAAGGTAACCCCGAGATATATATTCTGAGTGACAAATTACCGGACACACTCGGAATAGGTGTGGGAATTATTAATTTGACCAACAATCCCGCGCAAGACGTAAACGCACACTGGCCAGCGAATTGTGTGAGCGGGATCGCTGCAACATCAGTCGCAATTGAACCGGTTGAAGAAGAACCAGAATCAGATTCAAATGACTTTGTATTTGGTTACGCCTCATATGACGCCAACCAAGGTAGTCGTGAGAAAAATTTCCAAACCGCGTGTAATGAACTTGGCATCCAGTGTGTCAATGGCGACATTCGTGGATTGATCGAACAAGGTGTTGACGCGATCATCCAAAATTCAGACAACATGACTGTCAAGGGATTGCATGATGACATCTTGAGTGCCCGAGACGCAGGCATTCCGGTTTTTCTATTGGACGCCGAATCGATCACCCATGGAGCGTATAGTATCACCATTGATCACAGTAAATGGGCGAAAACCAGTTTGGGCTGGTTGCTTGAAAAGATCGATGGAAGCGGCGAGTTCGCCTACTTCGACCTGGATCCATACAACCGCTACTCTGAAACGATCAATGATCTGCTTCTGAGTTATCCGGATGTCAAGGTGGTTGAGTTCAGAGATGGGAAATATGATCCTTCAAAGATCAAACCTGAAACCAGTGATTTTGTTTATGCACATCCTGAGCTTAAAGCCATCTGGCACAGCCATGATAATAATCAAGGTATGTGGGGGCTTGAAGGGAACGGGATTCCTTATGACCAATGGCCAGCAATGGTCTGTGAAGCTAATGGGGATGGTCTAATTCTCTGGGAGAAGGCTCAACAAAATTATCCCGGCTTCGAATGCTTCGCGGTCGCCAACCCTCCTGGTATTGCTTATGACGCAGTTTATGCTGCCTATTACCTGGTCACGGGGCACCAAATTGATGAGTCTGCCCTGGCTGGGCCTTACGGTCAATCTTTGTATGTGGATATCCCGGAAGTTACCAATGAAAATTACCAGCAAATCCTTGCAGAAATGAGAAAGTTGAATTTGTACGAAGTGGATCAATTCATGTCTCCCGATGAGATCCTGGAAAAATGGTTCATTGATTAAATTTCCATCCATATAAATAATTGCCGTCATTAGGAATGACGGCAATTATTTTAAATTATGGTTGTTTTTTTATATGACTAAGTTCCAGAAGGCGGCATACGCTTCGCGGTCAAAAAAACTATGGGCAGCGGTATGCGGATTTTTTGGGTCAGCTGCTAACCCGATTTCTGCCTTGTTCTTTTGCTTCATACAGCTTTTCATCTGCTTTATGTAAAAAATCAGTGATTGTTTCACCCTCAAAGGTTTTAACACCACAGCTGATCGTTACACGCAAACCATCTTCATATTTTTTTGCGTTGACCCCTTCTCTGATTCTTTCCGCCACAACTAATGATTCAACCAGGTTCGAATTTGGGAATATCACCAGGAATTCTTCTCCACCATACCGCCCGGATATGTCCGTTCTCCTGGTACTTCTGGAGATTATGTCCGCTACATCCCGTAACACATCATCTCCCCGCGCATGTCCATGTTTATCATTTACCAGCTTGAAATGATCAATATCGATCATCATGATGGACAGCGGGTTCTTATACCTTTTTGCACGGTCAATTTCATATTCCAATTTACTGTATACCATTCTTCGATTAAACAACTTCGTTAACTCATCGGTTGTCGCCAACTTTTCTAAAAGCTCATTCTGCTCTTCCAGCTTCTTTTGTAATTCTTTTCTCTCCGTGATATCAAACACAATCCCCGCAACCAATAGTGGTTTGCCTTCTTCATCCCTTTTTGTGATTTTCCCTAAATCGTAATACCATCTCCATTTTCCATCTTTGGTTTTAATCCTGTATTCTGTCTCATAAACAGATTTAGTACCGTTCAGATGGTCTCGCATCGCTGTCATTGCGACGTCATAATCTTCGGGGTGAAGTTTTTCTGTAAAATACTGGTAATTGGTTCTTTCAGGTATATCTTTAATATCATATCCAAGCGTCGTGACTTTCAAGGGATTGAATGTAACAATATTTGTCTGAAAATTCCAATACCAGCGCCCCAAATTCCCGGTCCAGGCATAATTTAGTTTTTCTTCTTCAATATTTTCTCTTTGATATTCTTCGACCAAACTCTCAAGTTCTTTTATCCGCACCAGTAATTGGTCACGGTTGAAACGATCGTATTGGTTCATTCTATTTACCTCATTATTTGTTATACCGTTGTATTAAAAATTATACAGCGAACCTTTTCTGGATATTCTGCCTGCGAAACGCAAGCCTGTTCTTGTAGCCCCCAAAATATTTTTTGTTACCTTTTTGAACC
>CAZRKL010000183.1:0-4274 GCA_964600595.1 uncultured Leptolinea sp. | reverse complement strand
TAAGGGTTGACCTGCGCGAACAGGTACGCGAGATCCCGCACCAGACCTCCATTACTAAAGACAACGCCCCCATATCCATTGACTTCCTGTGGTACTACAAGGTACTCCAGCCGACCGAATCCATTTTGCAGGTAGGAAATTTCGAGCTAGCTGCCCAGGGTATGGCTACCACCACCCTCCGGTCCGTCATCGGCGGTATCATGCTAGATGGCGTGCTCTCAGAACGTGAGCACATTAACAACATGCTGCGAACCCGTCTGGATGAAGTTACCGAGCGCTGGGGCGTAAAGGTGACCAATGTGGAAATCCGCGAGATCATCCCGCCCAGAGACGTTCAGGACGCGATGAACCGCCAGCTTTCAGCAGAACGTAACCGCCGAGCCGTGGTGACTGAATCTACGGGTCAGCGGGAAGCTGCCATCAATGTTGCTGACGGTGAAAAACAGGCTGCCATTTTACGCGCCGAAGGTGATAAACAATCCGCCATCCTTAAAGCTGAAGGTGAAAAGACCGCCCAGCTGCTGCGCGCTGAAGGTTACTCATCTGCTCTTGATAAGATCTTCAGTGTTGCCAAGGGATTGGATCAGAATACTCTGACCTTGCAATACTTTGATACGCTCAAGAATATGGCTGCCAATCCTTCAACCAAATACATCTTCCCGATGGAATTTACAAGCATGCTGAATTCCTTCGTGGCCAAACAGAAGTAAACCAAATTTAGGTAACAACTCTGAGATTCCCATCCTCCCGGATACCCCGGGAGGTGGGAATCTGGTATAAGCAGAACATGACAGAAGCTTCCACTTTATACAAGCTGGCTGATGCAAACTGGAAGGACCTCGGGGCGCTGCGTAAGATCGAACAGGCATGTTTTGGCATTGATGCCTGGCCGTTGATCGATTTGATGGCAGTATTAATGCTCCCGGGTATCATCCGCATCAAAGCGACAGTCGAGGGGGACATGATTGGGTTTATATCGGGGGATGGAACACGCGATACTTCGACTGGATGGATCACATCTATTGGGATACTGGAACCCTACCGGCGGATGGGAATTGCAGAAGCACTACTGAGTTCCTGCGAAGCACGACTGCCCAACCGGCAGATCAAGTTGACGGTCCGTAAATCAAACCAGCCCGCGATTAATCTTTATCGCAAGGCTGGATATATTCAAACCGAATTATGGGAACGATACTACCAGGATGGGGAGAGTGGTATCGTGATGTTAAAAGCCCGCTAAGATTAAGGTTGAGAACAACGTCCTTCTCCAAAGGGGAAGACCACCCCAATTTTTTGATAATACGAACCAAATTCCTTGCATGGACCGGTTAGCCACCAATCGCTCATCGCATTTTGTTCTGCCAGAAATTGAACCTGCTGTGCAAAATCATTATCTTCCACCTGGTCACATACTTTGGTGTTCTGCGCGCGGGTCAAACCACAGAGTTCATTGAATTTGGCATCATTGTTTTGCTCAGCCGCGTTCAAAACAGCGAGAAATAAATATTGATTCAGTACATTCTCATGGGTGGAGATTAATTCGACCGGTGGAAAGAGATTTTCCAGAGCTTGATATTTTTCCCACCAGTTGGGTTTTTGACTGATGGAATAAACCACATCAAAATATGCCTGCGCGTCAGCGGGTAATGGTTTTTGTGCTGCAGTAGGTTCTGGCGTAGGAACGCGTCTGACACCTGTTACGCCCCCGAAAGGATCTGATTTTGATAGTGTGGTCGAAAGATAATTCCAAACGGGCTCAATAGATTTCAACGTACCGGGAATGTTCAACAAAGGCAACAATAATGCTGAAACACCCAGACAAACAATGACAGCAATGAGCACAAAGATAATATTCCGGGGAGTGTTCGTTTTGACCTTCTTGCGCTGCAAGTTGAGATTTGCAAGAGCAAGATCGATCTGTTCGGTGGTGGCATTCAGATGTACCAGTGTTTCTCGAATTTCACGGGGACTGTTCCCCAGGTTCGCTAAACCGGCTGCCCGTAAATTTACTTCTTCCTGGTTGATAGGATCACGTGAAAATTCGCCATCAAACTCAGGGAGTGTGTAACTTGAAGGAGGTTCTGACTGGCGGGTTACCATTTGCGGAGGGGGAGTGAATTCCGGTTTATCAAACGTGTCCTGTTGGATATGTGTTTCCAGACCAGTTTTTATTTGCCTGCGGATTTCATAAACGCTCATCCAGGTTTGCCAGGCAGGCTGGAGAAATACGGCATAATCAGGTGGAAGCACGATCAAGCGGATATTCGGTCCATCCTGTTCCAATTCAAAGGATGCCTTACAATTGGAGCAGGCTAACTGGTCAACCTGTCCGGTCTGTCGGTAAACTGCCAAACCGCGCGTTTCACAAATGGGGCAGGCTGCCAGGTTTGCCCAGCTATCTGGGATGACTTTTTTTGGCTGGTATGTACTCATTCTCCCTCAACAACACACAGGTATTACCGGATGTTAATGCAAGATGCTTACCAGTAATACTTATTCATTTTGTATGGCTATTGTAAATTGACTTTCAGGATTAATCATACTATACTGATTTCAAGGAAATGACTAAACCGCTATGCGAGATGTAATTTACATAATTAGGTTAAGGTTGTATTAGCAGCATGCCGCTTTACGTGCATGCTGTTGTTTTATCTGATGCCTGAAAGGAGATTTTGAAAATGGATTATGGAATGATCGGAAAGATCGAGAAAGCCAAGCGTTACGCTCAGGAACGAAATCGAATTCACCTCGATTCAATGCAGGTGACCTTTGCAGGTGAAAACAACGCGCATACAGTTACATTTGAAGGTGGAGAGTGGCGCTGCGACTGCGACTTTTTCCAATCCCGATCTAGATGCAGCCATACCATGGCATTGGAAATGATCCTGGAAGGAATTGTGACCGAAAAGGCTGCAGCCTGAGAATAACTGAATAGACACAGAAAAATGAGAGCGGATTTGCATCCGCTCTCATTTTCTATTTTTCCACCAGTACTTGAACCAACTCAGCCAGAACAAGCTGCCTGAACCTGTACCCGCCACTTTTCTCATCAAAACCCTGGCAGGTTAACAAGGTGATCCAGGGAGAATCTTTATGCTGCATGACAGAAGAAACATCATTCGGATCAATATTGCTTCGAACCTTCCTGACGTGATAAATAAATACTGATGAACCAGATTTTATTCTGATTTCATCACCATAATTCAGGTTGGATATGTTAGCAAAAATTCCCGGATTACCATTTGCATCTGTCAGATGACCGGTGATCACTGAGTTGCCGCTCCAGGATGGATACGCGCTGCCTGCCAGCCAGCCTGCCTGATTACCCAGCCAGGTTACATCCCATGAACCATTTGTCTGTGGAACGCCTACAACAATAGAATCCACACCCAGCGATGGAATCTGCAAGGTCAGGTCTGACATTGACTGATACTGCATCTCGTGTGGTTGTGGATTTAGCAAGGTGACTCGCCCGGGAGCAAACCCGGTGGCAGGCAGACCTTCATCGTCAGATGAAGCCCGGTAGAATAAATCAAACATGCTCAGGTGGTTTGTTTCGATACAAGCTGAGCCATTTTCCCAGATCGGCACAGATAATACCCAGGGTTCGGTGGCGGAGTCAGTAATGCCGATGCGAATCACCTGGTATCTGCCTCCGGCTCTGCGGATATCCTGCTGTGTGACTGGAATACATACCTTAATGGGAATATCGAACTGATGATATTGGGTGCCATCAGAACCAAACATACTGATCTCTCGTCCTTTGTTCAGAGAACGGATGCTTCGTAAAGGTGGTACCGGGAAGTTTTCTTCAACATGCAGGAACCTGTGAGAATCCGGGGGAACCAATCCGAGCGGGACGGTTACACTTCCAAACGAATCGGTATAATTCGGATTAATTATAGAAATGGGCATATTCAATACAGCCCGGTTTGCCGTGCTTACACCCAGCAAAAAGAGATCAGATGTACTTGCGGCGCTGGTATCAATTGCCGTTACCCGGATCAGATAGGCACCCAGATCTGTGATCGCAGGTGTGCCAGAGAATTCGCGGTTAACCATATCAAAGCTCAACCAGGCGGGTAGCGCGCTGCCGTCGGCGAGAGTTGCCACATAGGCAAGCGTATCACCATTCGCGTCCCAGAATGTGTTGGCTGGGAAGATAAAAGTGAACGGCTCCCCATCAAACGCTGCCTGATCAGCCAGACGGTTGAGCAGAGTGGGGGCAACATTCCCTTCGCTAATTTCAATGGACAGGATCACTGATACAAAAC
>CAZRKL010000182.1:0-4300 GCA_964600595.1 uncultured Leptolinea sp. | reverse complement strand
CGGCAAAGGCTTCTTCATCTTTGTCGTCATCGCCAAAATAGATGATCATTGCACCAGGTGGTGTCCGCTCTTTGAGTACCCAAGTGACGGCTGTAGATTTTCCTGCCTGCGATGGAACCAGTTCTAGAAATTTATCCCCATCCAGAACACGGAAATCCTCTCTGGTGTTAATGTTATGCAGCAATGCTCGTGCTGCCGGGAACACTTCCGCAATCGCATCGGCATTGGCGTATCTGCCGTGTAACGCAACCGACCAGCCCTTATCCTCCAGGTAAAAACCCACACGTTCTGCCAGTATCTCCTGCCAACCGTAAAGTACCCCTTCCATAACCGGGCGAATATCCGGCTGCTGCACGATATGGCGAATTTCTCCATTTCGCAACAACATCTCCACTCCATAAGTGCCGGCTAAGATCAAGCCCGGCACTGGCAGTAGTGCCTGGATGTGCGCCAACCGTCTGCCGCTGATCACTGCCGGCAGAATACCCTCTGTATCCACAAGTTGTCGCAATAGATCAATTAAGTCAGCATCTGGTAATATAGTGTCTGGTGTGGCGGCAAAATCCGCCAAGGTGCCGTCGTAATCAAGAAAGAGTCGCAGCACAGATGCGTGCGCAGCGGATTCCAGCAAATGGTGGATGTAATTATCCATCTGGATGGTTAGCCTCCAGAATGGGTAACAAATCCTGTTCGAAGATAGCCTTCCAGGTGTATTGTCGCCGAACTTTCATACGAAGACGGTATTCGCTGTTCTCTTTCATCCATTGATGAATTTGCCCTGCTACCTCTACCGCGTTAGTTTGTGGGGAAAAAATATATGCTTCGCCAGAAGCGAGTTCAGCTGCTGCTGGTACCGGCGTGGAAAATACCGGGATGCCTGCCAATCCAGCTTCCAGCACCGGCATTCCAAAACCTTCACGATGGGAAGGCATGAACATAATATCTGCAACCCTGAGGAGATCGTAAACCACGTCTAAGTTGATAAAATAACCCTGTTCAGGGTCTTTCCCGTTTTGATAAACAAACTGCATTTCTTCTTCCACATCCAGTTCGCTGCGTAACTTGATCAGCGAATTAAAATATATCTGGCTGGCGGAATCATGCGGATCGGGGGGGCCAGATATTATCAATTTTGGACGGCAGCCGAGTTTCTTTAATTCAGACGTTACTTGCAGTGCATATTCAATATTTTTTGCCTGTGTCACCCGTACTGGCATTAACATGATCAAATCTGCCTTGAGCAATCCCATTCGTTCGATCAGGTTTGCGCCCTCGCTGCTCAACCCCAGTACTTGTGCAGGGTCTACCCCGTTGTAGATAATCTGTACTCTACCCGGGTTGATGTTATAGGTGGATAGTATCTCTTGTTTGCGCTGCAAGGAAATGGTAACAAAAGACATGCGCAGATGATCACTCTTCAGCAGATTCCAAGGATAAGCAGGGAATACCTTACCCCTAGAATTTGGACTGCTCCAGGAGAGATCATGACACCACGCCAATGCGCTGCGGATATCGCCCGCATCCATCAGCCGGAAAAGGGCAGCGGTAAGTGGTAAATTGAAATGCTTGGTAAATATGTTGTGAACGATTACATGGTCAAAACCCGACAATACCGGGCGGATTTGGTCTTCCAGTTGTTGTGCGATCTGGTCAAAATTCTCAGGTACATTGCCGCTATTCAAGATTTCGGTAGCATTGGAGATTTCTGGATGAAGGCTATCCATTTCTGGTATTCTGCGATACTCCACGCCATACGGCAGGGCATCTGCGTTTCCACGCCCTGAGATTATGGTAAGTGGATACCCATGAGAGGCGAACTGTAAAGCGTGGGCGTGGATCACACCCTCCACACCTCCAATGACAGGTGGCGACGTATAGTGCAGTATGGCAGTTTTGATCTTATGAGTCATGACAGTTTTTGTGTGCTTTAAATTAGTAACCAAGTTTATGAATTTCTTCAATCTGGTTATAGAACCAGCCGTTGATATCATTTTCTTCTATCAACCAGCGTAAACGGTGAGCCCGAACCTGTCGGTCTGTATCTGAAAGAGTAAGCGCCTGATGAAGTGCCTCTGAGGTGGCATAGATATCACAGGGCGGAATAACAAATGCTCCTGGCGCTAATTGTTGTCGGGCTCCAGTCCGCTCTGAGAGTACAAGAACACCATTCTTTTCATTAACAATCGGACCCTCTTTCGCAACTAAATTCATCCCATCGGCGATCGAATTAACGAGCAGAACGTCATAAATCTGCATCGCAGCGACTGCGCGTGCATAATTTTCCCCTAGAATAATGCGAATTGGCTCCCATTCACCGCTGCCATAACGGGAGTTTATCCATCCGGCGGCAGCCATTAGATTGTCATGATAGTTACGATACTCGTCAACTTCCAGCCTGGAAGGCACTAAAAGGGCAATAAATTTTACTTTGCCAATATGTTCTGGATGATTTTCCAGCATCTCGCCAAAAGCCTGGAAACCACGCACAATGTTCTTGCTTGGCTCGGTACGATCCACACGCAGGATGAGTTTCTCGTCAGGAAGGAGTGATTCTTCGAATTGTAGACGGTGCTGCTGCACCTCTTCGGATTGAGAAAGAGTCTTTAATGCAGTGACATCAATGGAGATTGGGAAATCTCTCACGTGTGTGGCATGCCCCCGATACCAGATACGTCCATGCTTATAATTTATGGATGCACCAGGCAAATGTGATTCGACTGATCTGAGAAAATCCAATCCATCTTCCCGGGTTTGAAAACCGAGCATGTCCACTGCTGTCAGCCCATCCAATATGGATTTACGCATTCCAGGTGTAAGGATGCGCAGCTGCTCAGGACCAGGCCATGGAATGTGAATAAAATGGGTAATAGTAATACTATCTGACTTTCTGGGTTGTTTGAGAATATTTCGCAGCATACGGGGGACCAGATAGAGATGGTAATCTTGAAGCATTACAATATCTTTTTCCGGTGTTTGAGTTACCCGTTCTGCAATTGCTTCGGCAAATTTACGGTTGGCAACAACGTAACCTTCATCCCATGCCCGCCAAGTATCTTGGGTGATTGTGGGGCTGGAAACAGCATCCCACATTGAATGTTGAAGGAACCAGAGCAATGGATTGGAAATAACATTGTAGTATCCTTCGTAAACCTCTTCCTCTAGAGGTACTAATGCCAGATCGATTACTCTGCCTTGTTCATCCAGTTCATACTTCCCGCGCCCCATTTGTCTTTCCAAATCGTTCAGTGCTGAAGCAATCCAGGTGATATCCACATTTTTTGCAAGTCCCAAGAGTGCGGTAACTAATCCACCTGTTCCACGTTGTGTTTGGATAGAACCATCTTCTGCGGTTGAAAAACTGAAAGGTCCCCGGTTAGACACAACGATTAAGGAACGGTCGTCAAGAAACGCTTCCAACTCTTTTGACATATATATTCCCTGACGATCATTTTCTATCATTTTTCCTGCTCACTTTTCCCCTGACAGCATTCGTAGCCTGAATTGCCAGGTCAATAAACACCGCCGATGTCCACCCGAATATATTCGCTGCCCCATCAGGTGGTGCACCTGTTTCGGCATTGTAATACTCATAAATATCTTGATTTGCCATGATCATGCTTAATGTTCTATCGCGCAATTCATCTGCCAAATGGTTTTCACCTACCTGGCGCAACGCTTCAATAAAAAAATAATTCACGTTTGCCCATACCGGTCCGCGCCACATAGTCTGGGGATCATATTTCGGGTCATTACGGGCAACGGTAGGAAGGATAAATGGACCCCAGAACATATCGGGATTAGTCAGATGCTGCAGTAATCTATCCTTAATGTCACCAGGTAATTGACCCGTCCACAAGGGATATAGATTAAAAGGTGTAACCACTCTGACCGGTTCGTGGTACTTTTTTACCCAGAATAAACCAGCTTCCGGGTCCCAAAAATGGTCGATAATGCGAGAGACAATAGAACTGGCTCTACGACGCCACATGGCAGCATCAGCTGTCAATTTTAATTCTTCGGCAATCATTGCAAGTGAGCCCACCTGTACACACAGGTAGGTATTTAGTTCAGGCGATTCGACCGGCATACCTTCATCCCAGAGTGGGCTATCATCTAAGCCGGAAGAATATGGATGGTTGTATTGCGCCAAACCATCGCCATCATCATCATTCATGGCAAACCACCACGCGTTTAACCGCATCAGAGGAACATAAACCTCGGAAAGAAAATCAAGATCCGGGTCAATTTCGTGCAGCTTGAGGACAGCCCAGGCAAGGATGGGCGGCTTGGTCACCTCGGC
>CAZRKL010000181.1:3121-4331 GCA_964600595.1 uncultured Leptolinea sp. | reverse complement strand
AAATTAACATCCCCCCATCCAATAGATGAGGGGATTATAGGGGGAACAAATCTCTTCCGATTTTCATCCCCCCAGGGTAACTGGGGGGATAGAGAGGGGTCTACTAAATTATCGATTTACCTGTCGAGGCGGGGCTGGTCCACGCCAAAAACCCATCAATCCGGTCGTTTGGTCACCTTGAACTGCACAAATAAAATCCCTGCCAAACCTGCCAGAACCACCACAACCATCACCGCGATGATCGGAAGTTCGCCTGCAGTCCCCATTCCCCCCACCGGGGTGGGCGTGGGCGTCCAGGAAGGCAAAGGCGAAGGGGATGGGATGAAAGTCGCCGTAGCCGTGGGAGCCGCCGTCGGGCTGGCAGTTGCTTCCACTTCCGGCGTCAGTGTTACGTTCTTCCTGATCACCAGCTTCTGCCCGATGTACAAATAGGTCGAATCCGCCGCAATACCGTTCAAAGCCCGGATCTCATCCACCGTCACCCCATACGAAATGGCGATGCTCCACAGCGCCTGACCTTCCTGCACAACGTGAATGATCTGCCCATCCGCCGATGGTGTGCTGGTGATGAACGGATCAAACGGTGGAGGAGTAAACTCACCATCCGGGGTCGCTCCACCCGCAGGTGTCGACCAGGTGTATTTACCGTCTCCCTCGCGCACATTCAATACATAATGGATCTGCCCGTTGGCAGCCAGCGCCACACCAGCGCCCACACTCCCCGTTTCATAATCCACCATAATATGGCGGTGTCCCCAGTCAGCCCAGATTACATTCACAGCAATATACGGGGTGATATACCCCACATCGCCGCCAGCCACATTTTCATGTAATCCGGCGTCATCCGGACCCGAGCCATCCCGCTGGGTATGGGAACTACGCTGGGTTTCAGCGATATAGTCGGCGTGATCCTGCGCGTAAGCCATAATCCACGGATCGATGACATAGGGCTCCAACCCCAGCGATGCGCGCAGCGCGTTCACCTCCGCGATAACATCGTACGGGGTTTCGTCTTGCGCTATAACTGCTTGCGGCGCGCCTGAGAGTGTGAGAAACAGAATCACCGCGATTACGATTTTTTTAAGAACCATACTCTCCACCCCGGGCAGGATCTGGCACATACGAATCCTCTCCTGTCACCAGTATTATACAACCCCCGTTCCGGGTGATTCCACACCAGCAAGTGCTAATGCTGAGGTCTAATTTCCCA
>CAZRKL010000181.1:0-3021 GCA_964600595.1 uncultured Leptolinea sp. | reverse complement strand
CCCATCCACCTATCAATCTTTTCCGATCTCATCCAAATCGCCATATCTCCAGAATTATTCCCCGTGAAATCCATTTGACAGTAAGTGTAAAACAGGCTTTCTTGACTCTTGATGTATAATTTTTTTAATTGTTGTTGCTTTATGAATAAATCTGGTTTTGAGGCGGGCAGCTTTGGCAGAAGCACAAGATTTATTGAGCGGCAATACGATCGGTACTACAATTTCGAATATCAACCCCAAAGGTGTACGACAGCGTGAAATTAAGAAATTTCTCACAGCGCTGATTTTTCTGGCGCCATCTCTCATAATTTTTCTTGTATTCGTATTTATTCCCTTAGTTCGATCCTTCATCCTCAGCACCCAACTCACGAATCCCATCGGGATACCCGTATCTTTCTACGGTATCGAACACTACCGCAAGATGTTCTCCAACGATTTGTTCATTAACAGCCTGTCCAGATCCGCGCTTTTTGTCCTCTACTCTGTGCCCAGCACACTCATTATTTCGCTGGCGCTGGCGGTTCTTGGCAATTTACGTTTAAAATTCATCGCTGCCTTCCGGCTTATTTTTTCCATCACCATCGCCGTCTCGGCTGCAACAGCATCCCTCATTTTCATGTACCTGTATCACCCAACCGTTGGGGCGATCAACTACATTATCGGTCTTGTGGGTATCGAATCGATCCCCTGGCTGATTGACAGCAAATTCGCCCTACTGGCAATCGCCATCTGTGCGATCTGGCTGCAGACTGGCATGAACACCGTGATTCTACTGGCTGCCATGCAGGGCATCCCCGAAGAGCTTTATGAGAGCGCGGTCATCGATGGCGCCAATTCCTGGAACAAATTTGCATCCATTACCCTGCCGCTTCTCTCGCCCACATTTTTCTTTCTGCTGGTTATAGATATTCTCGCGGCGTTTCAAACATTTACCCAGGTCAATATTATGACCCGGGGTGGTCCGCTGGATTCGACCAATGTGCTGGTTTATTCAATTTACCGCGAGTTCTACTTCAACGGCAAATACGGCTTCGCCGCGGCGCAATCTGTGATGCTCTTCTTCATCATGCTTATTCTGACCATCATCCAATTCACCGTAGTAGAGAAAAAGGTTAACTACGAATGAACCTGTCTTATAAACTCAAGCGCAACCTGCAATCTGGATTCTTCTATATTATTTTAATATTTGCAGCGCTGGTGATGATCTTTCCCATTTGGTCCGCGATAAACATCAGTTTGCTGAATGACACAGAAGTCGCTTCATTCCCCCCTAAGATGATGCCCTCCACCTTCAACCTGGAGAACTTCAAACGCGCTGTCGAACAAGCCCCCCTGGGAAGATACATGCTTAACAGCATAATTCAATCTAGCCTGGTTATGCTTGGACAGTTGATCACCGCCAGCCTGGCTGCGTATGCTTTCGCGTTTATCGATTTTAAGTACAAAAATATCTGGTTTCTGGTATTTCTATCCACCCTCATGATCCCATGGGAAGCCACCATTATTCCCAACTATCTGTTGATCCGCAAACTGGGCTGGACAGATACCTTTCAGGGGTTGGTCATGCCCTTCCTCGCGACCGGGTTTGGAACCTTTCTCCTCAGGCAGTTTTTTCTTAAAATCCCAAAAGAGCTGCATGACGCCGCGGTTATTGATGGCTGCAGCCATCTGCGTTTCCTGACACAGATCGTTCTGCCGTTAGGACGCCCCGCCCTCGGCACGTTGGCGGTGTACAGTTTTCTCCAAACCTATAACCAGTACTTGTGGCCGTTGCTGATTACCAATAATGAAAAAATGCGCACTGTGCAAATTGGCATTGCCCTCTTGCAAGATGAAGAAAGATTTATGTTCAACAATGTCATGGCGGGAGTGGTGTTGATCATGATCCCCACTTTCCTGCTATTCATCATCAGCAACAAGCAACTGATCAGGGGATTAACAGCTGGTGCTGTGAAGGGATAGAAGATTTCCCAATCCAAAAACGTAGATTCTCAAAGGAGGCGGATAGAACAATTAACAGGTTTTTGCATTTCAATTTTATTAACCCCATTTAGGAGGAAACAAATGAAGAAAACGCTGTTTTTTGTAATGGCAACCTTATTAATTGCCACAATGCTTTTAAGTGCATGCGCACCTGCTGCTACACCCGCGCCGGTGGAAGAACCCGCCGCTCCCGCTCCTGTGGAACCTGCACCCACCGAGCCTGAACCGACCCAACCTCCGCCGCCTCCAGAACCCGGAATTACCAGGGTGGATTTCTGGCACAGCATGGCTGGTGATATCGGTGGAAAAGCGATTCCCCAGATGGTTAATGAATTTAACGCCTCTCAGGAAAAATGCTACATCGTCTACACCTACCAGGGTTCTTACGATGATTCCTTGAATAAGTTAAAAGCCGGATTGCAGAGCAACGACGTTCCCACCATCGTCCAACTCTATGACATCGGCACCCGCCTGATGGTCGATCTGGATGTCGTTCAACCAGTCCAGGATTTCATCGATGCTGAAGGGTACGATGTTTCTGACCTTGAAGCCAACGTTCTGGCTTATTACACGGTCAATGGAAAACAATACTCCATGCCGTTCAACTCTTCCACACCGATCCTGTACTACAACAAAGATATGTTTAAAGCCGCCGGTTTGGATCCAGAGAAGCCACCCAGAACCTTTGCAGAATTTACTGAGGCAGCCCGTGCCCTGACCAAGCAGAACGCCGATGGAACAACCACTTATGGTGGCGCATTTGCCATCTACGGTTGGTTCTTTGAGCAGTTCCTGGCTGTCTCTGGCGCCGAATATGTAAACAATGGCAATGGACGTGATGCCCTGGCTACAGCAGCCACATTCAACAGCCCTGAAGGCGTCGCCATTATGGATTGGTGGAAAGCCAATCTTGATGAGGGAATCACAACCAATTTTGGCCGCCCCACAGTCGATACCCGGAATGCCTTCCTTGCCGGTCAGATTGCCATGTTTATTGACTCCACAGCTGTTCTGCGCGGTATGATGGACAGCACCGCC
>CAZRKL010000180.1:0-4383 GCA_964600595.1 uncultured Leptolinea sp. | reverse complement strand
ACTTCGTTTCCATTATTCGCAGCATCGATAATTTGATCAATTTTCAGCGCATCGATGTTGTTTTGCCAGTTTGGGTCATTTCTGAGCCCTTCACGAACATCGCGAAGAAGCCCTGGAATGCCAACATAGCTTTCTATGCAGCCGTGGTTTCCACAACGGCACAGGCGTCCGGATGCCTCGATCGTTGTGTGTCCAATTTCACCGGCATTCCCATTGACACCGCGGTATATTTCATTATTAATAATCAATCCTGCGCCAACACCGGTGCCAAGCTTAATATAAGCAAGGTTATCGTACCCCCTACCGATGCCCCAGTACTTTTCAGCCAATGAGGCAGAATTGGCATCATTTTCCACATAAATGGGCAGGTTTATGGTTTGGCGCAGGTAATTAACGGGCAGAATTCCTGCCCATGCTGGCATGTAGTAAGTTAAGAATTCGCCCGTCTGCTCATCAATCAAGGGGGCGGGAACGGTCAAAGCAATTCCCAGCAGGTTTTCATAGGTGAGATGACGTTCTTCAAGTATGGATGCAATCATCTCAAGAATTGCATCGAGGCTGAGGTAGGGTTGATGGATGACATCAACATTCCTGTTTTTCCGGGCAATCACCTGCCCGTTAAGTTTCATAATAATTACGGTTATATGGGTTGCCCCCATATCTACGCCCAGGGTGTAGCGTGCATTGTAATCAAATTCCAGAACTACCGGTCTGCGCCCTCCCGATGAAACGCCAATCCCGGCTTCAGTAACAAAGCCGCTGGCGATGAGGACGTTAACGAGTGCTGATATAGTTGTCGTGGAAAGGTGAGTGATTTGGTTAAGTTCCGCGCGGGTGATCGTACCCCTTTCGCGGATCAGGTTAATTGTAAAACTGAGATTATGCGCCCGAACGGCAGCAGGTGTTGAATAATCCTGGTTCATCATGGGAGGTGAATCCGTATGTTTGCAGGGAGTTGGATCACGAATCAAATTGTAGGTTAATAATAATACTTTGTCAAGTAGTTTTATAAAGTCATAATTAAAGTAGTTTGATAAGAACCGAGGCGCGAACTCCCCCTCCTGGCGTGTATACTCCCCACGATCTCATCAGCTCATGATCCTGCATCCAATACAGGTATAGGCCGCCGGTTTGCCATGAGTTGATCAATCCCCATGGGCGGATTATCCCATCATCACAGAGATGTCCCTCATCATAAGCAGCCAATAACATGGTATGGTAACCTATCCAGGTAGCGTTTTGATTCAAATTTCTGCCAGAGCTGCCATTAACAATTTCAGGCGCTCTCCCCATCCACCAGCCAATGGTGAGCAAAACTGCTGAGTTGCCGGAAGATAATTCATGAAATAAATCCGGTTTGCGAAGAGAGCCTCTATGCGCCTGTTGAATTCGAATTTGATGAACAAATGCCATCCACTCAACCAGGTTTATCTGTTGAGCAGGCATAGTTGGTCCACCCTTTAGCGACCGATACCGAAGTACATCAGGAAATGGTATGGAATCGACCCGGTTTCGCCACCCTTCTGCTTGGATTTCTTTTCCCGAGAGCAGGTTTAGCGCAGCGCTTGCTGCACTGATTGCGCAACTGTTGCCAATTTGTGCCTGCTGAAAAGCAGCCAGAGATGTCTCATCCAGATTGCGGAAGAAGATTCGCATGAATATATTCTATCCATTCTAATGATAAAAAACACGGCTCGGAAATTAATCCGAGCCGTGAATTTGCTCACATAGTTTTTATTGCGTACCCATTGGGTTGGATTGCGCCCAGTCATTGCCCAAAACAACAATCACATCGACGGGAGAATTGGGATCATACGCAGCATTCCGTATCTGCCCCGACTGGAGTTTTAACAAATTGGTGAAATAACTCACCGTGTAAGGTTTACCAGTTATGTCAATAATATAAGAAACTGAAGACGGGTTATCATTACCAACTTCTATAACATTTAATCCCATATTGCGGAAGTAATTACCAGAGGTTTCAGCCAATCCGTTTAGGTTTGACCCATTTCGGATCGATAATCGCGCCTGTTCCTGCTTGAGCAATTCGGTAGGATCCCCAGAAATAATTGACGGACCAATGGGACCGCCAGTGGCAAAAGTATAATCTCGCACCTTACGAACTTCTTCCATGATGGGGATCAGAATAGCCTGGCCATCTGGGGACATGCCCGTAAGGGATGATTCTGGACCCAGAAGACCATATTTAATGTTGTCAGCAGGGATCTGCGCCGCGTACAGTGCCAGTTGAATAATTTGATCCAGGTTCAGGTTGGTGTGAATGCCCGCAGATAATTCCTGATACAGCTTGGGCGCCTTGGTAACCAGGGTTGGAAGCATATTCAGGTTCAATACTTTATCACGAACAGCTTTAATGACCTGCTGCTGCCTGTATGCCCGGTCAAAGTCACCGCCACCGGTATGCCGGTTTCGCGCATAAGCCAGCGCGGTTGCCCCATCCATTTTTTGAGTACCTGGTTTTAATATCTTCTCTTCACGGGTGAATTTTTTACCTGTCGAAGAACTTCTTACCGAGTATCCACCCATGATACTGACTGTCATTTTTTCAGGCACTTTAATTGTCACGCCGCCCAGCTCATCTATGAACCTGACAAACGCGTCAAAATCGATCTGGGCATAATAATTAACTGGAACGCCCAAAAAGCTTTCCACTGTTTCCACGGCCAGACCCGCGCCACCACCCGGTAACTGATATGATTCACCCAGGAAGTAAGCGGTGTTGATCTTGGCGTAATCGAACCCGGGAATATTTGTCCAGGTATCACGCGGAATGGACATAATACCCGCAGTGCGGGTATGCGGATCCATGGAAACAACCATCATCGTATCTGTGCGCGGGGTCTTTCTGGCTTCTGTATCATCGTAGTCCAAACCCAGAAGGAGAATTGTCACCCGGCTCGAGCCATCCCAGGGTTGCGCAGTGGGTCCACCAGACGGCTGCAATACGTCTGTGGATGGCATAACATTACCTTCTGCATCCACCTCGGGGGTAGTCTCTGCAAATGAAGGTGCGCCTGGCAGGTTTCCGAGAGTCCAGGAGGATACCAGCCCGCGTACCAGGAAGAATGCTGCAATTGCCAGACCGATACCGGCAACACCAAAGAAAGCCAGCAAAACATTTCGCGATGATTTGTTATTCATGCGTGTTCTTTTTCCATTATGTCGAGGTTGTGTCATAGTCTAATCCAAAATGCCTTGCCCTGAGATAAATTGCATATCCAGCTGGTGCAAGAGATGTTCCAACCGCTCGCAGGGCAATTAAGTTGTAAACTCCAGGTTGATAATTTATCCCATCTCTGGTGGTGGAACAGGCAAATCCTTTACATCCACCTTAATCCACTTATCCCCTTCATCAATCAACATCACCGGGATGCCGTCTGATATGGGATACTTCCTTCCACAATCCTGGCAAACAAGCCAGGTATCATGTGTCAATTGCAATAAACCGTCCTTCTCGCGAACGCAAGCGGGGCAGCGCAGAATTTCTAATAAATCTGGATGTACCATATCACCTCCATATTACCTGAACAGATAGATAATACCATATCATTTAATCGGTTCCCTTGGGTTTGTGCAAAATTCCTGCCAGTGAGAGTTCTGTGCTATAGATCGGGCGGAGTCTTCGGCACCTTGGTACCTTCACCCATTTCATAAACCGCCTGCCATGGGACGTAATGGGTCCGGAATGAATCAGTGAAGTACGCCTGCCCATTCATGTAAACTGTCCGCAGAACGTCAATATCAGCGCCATCTGCCGAATAATCAATTTGTTTAAATTTACCTTTTGCCATGTCGGGATTCTCAACATACTTGGCTTCAGGAGCCTTAACAATGTTCACAGGACCTGTTGTCTCCCAGCTGACCGTTCGACCATCTTTTGTTGAATAGAATTTCCAGGTCAAACTTGTCTCGGTCGGGTATGTTTCCATGAGCAGCCAGTGTGGGGTATCGTTCTTGAACTTCATATCAACAACAGGGATAAAGACAGTGGCATCCAAGCCTGCCAGGTTTGAATCTCTGCCGCCCGATGCTGTTTGCTCATAATATCCAACCCGGTAGGCGTGAGCGTGTCTTTCCAGGATTGGAAAACCCGCGAAAAATGCTGCCCTAAAAAGGGTTGTGCTGACCTGGCAAACACCACCTCCAACACCTTTAATGGTCTGGTTTCCATATATGATCAAAGCTTCGCTGTAACCATTATCTAGGCTAATGTCATTCATAATATCTGCCATTGAGACAATTCCACCGGGTGGAATCAGTAAACCATGAAATTCTTTCGCTGCCGTTTTGATATTTTGAACACGCGATCCGTTGGATCCATAATAATATGAAGTCTCAGCATGAACCAGTTCTGTGATCCCC
>CAZRKL010000179.1:0-4416 GCA_964600595.1 uncultured Leptolinea sp. | reverse complement strand
GTTCCCGTGCCAGCAGCGTCTGGCTGGTCCACGCGGTACCCCAGAAAACACGGGTGGCGTTGGTGCTGGCAGCCATGGGGGCGATCTCCTTGTCGTATTTGGTGATACCTACATCCTGCGCTTCATCCACTTCGAGCAACAGCGAGGCGGTGGCGCCCACAATATGCGCCTGTGGTTCTCCTGAAAAGAAACTGATACGCGCCCTGCCGAGGCGGTAAATGTATCCGCTCTCCTTTTTCCATAAGGTTTTGGTAATCGTGCCGCTCTTGAGCAGGCGTTCCAGGCGGTGCATGGCATTCAGGCTCTGCGGTTTCCAGGTGGGGCTGACTTTGATGATATCCAGGTCGAGGTGGGCGTAGAGGGTAAGCAGCCAGCTTTCGAGGTTCGCCTGCAGTTCGTTCTTGCCGCTCTGGCGGGGGAACATCACCACCAGGCTCAACCCGCGCTGGTTCAGGATGGAATCCGCGATTGCCCGGGCTGCCGCTTCCTGGTAGGGGCGTAAAATTACCCGGCTGTTGAGCCGGGCGAAGGCTGCCGGGTTTGCCAGCGCGCAGCGCAGAAAGGTATCGAAATCAGGTTCAACTGCCATCTGCTGCCTGATTATCCGTGTTCGCACCCGGAAACAGCCATTCATTTTCATCCTTCATCTGGATCAAGTAATCTGCATGGTCGCGGATGGTCTCCAGAATGCTGGTATTCTGGCTGCCGACTTCGAGCAGCCTTTCTGTGCGGAGAAGGGAGGATATTCGCGTGCACATCAACCCCATGAGGTTGTAGAATTCCAAAACGTCATCTGGTGACGCGCCTTCTTCCAGCATAGCTGCCACCCGGCGGGTCATCACCCTCAGCACGGCAATCTCATTCTGGATGTTCCCTTTGGGAATTTCCACCAGCGCGTCCACCTCTCCTGTGCGGAAGCGTTCGCTGTAGAATCCGTGTTTGAGTGCGTTCAGGTTGCCTTTGGGCGCCCCGCGTTTGCGAGGTGTAATTTCGGCGGAGTTGGGTTGGTTCAGGTTATTATTCATAGAATATATGTTCTAATACATTTTATGAAAGAATCAGATAATCTGCAACCTGTCAGAAGTAACAAAAAAGCTTCCCGATGGGGAAGCTCATTCATGAAAAATTGTGATCCTTACATTTTCGCGTAAGCTGTCAGGAAATCCTGCTTGGCGATACCCGCCCGGCTGAGGATGGCGCGCAGGGTGGATGCGTTATACGCGATCTGATCAGGGATGGTCAATGGATACTGCACACCGCTGGGTGTGTAATAGCTGAAGGCGATATGCGTTCCCTGCCGCACCACGCGGTAGCCCAGCTCTTCGAGCGCCTTGATCACGCGCTCTTTGGGTGCCACTTCGGGGATGGTACTGTTCATACGCTTATACCCGTCTCCGCCAGCATGGCATCCATAATCAACGGACCGGTGCCGAATACTTCGGGTCCAAAGGTTTCAACGTGAAAGAGAATCGCGGAACGTACATCTGTGAGGGCTTCTTTTTCAGATTCTCCACACCCGATCACCACACCCTTCAGCCCTAACGGATAAGCGATGAAGCCATCCGGGTGCTTTTCGATCAAAATTTTCACTGTCTTTTCCATGCCACCCTCCAGGTAACCTAATTATATAGAATGCAAGTCAGGAACACAATCATCTGAACATATCAATTTCAATCAATAGATGCATGGTTGATGCCTGATTTCATACACCTATCTACGATGGGGAACACAGTAAGTTGCGTCGGCAGGAGTCAGATAGCCGACTGTCGGAATTTTCCCTGATGCAGAATTATTAACCCGGAATTTACTAAAATATCATCTGCCTTTTATTCCGCTCAAGGCTATTCCATCCTATTCTTAGGCTGGTGGACAGGGTTTTAATGGTCCGAATATTTCTATAACATGCCCGGGAGGTTACATTGTTCAAAATCCGTTCAATACAGGTGTCTATACTGTTGTGGGTGGCGTTATGCTTATTGGTTGCAGTGGGGGTAGTCACCGCTTACAGCGCTGTGACCACACGTCAGAACAGCCTGCACACCACTGAAGAAGCCATGGCTTCAGAAGCGGCAGCCAGAGCAAATTATATTGAGATGGAAATGGAAGTTCCGCTGGATGCCGCCCGCACGATGGCGCAGATGCTAGCCGCGCAAGTTTCCAGCGATCAGGAATTAAGCCGGGCTGAGGTAACCGCCATGTTGAAAAACGTTCTGGCGCAGAACCCGGAATTTTTTGGCGTTTCCACCGAGTGGGAACCGGATGCCTTTGATGGATCCGATACTATATTTGCAAACACCAGCAACACCGATGAAACCGGTCATTTCTCTCCTTACTGGTACCACGAAGGAAATTCCATTGCGCTCACTTATCTGCCACGCATGGCGGAAGATGAACCCGCCTACCAGTATTACACCATCCCCAAACAGACACTGCAGGAAGTAGTCACTGACCCATACTATTATCCCCTTGGTGACAAACAGGTATTAATGACTTCGTTTATGGCGCCCATCATTGTGGATGGAAAATTCTACGGTGTCGCTGGCGTGGATATGACCCTTGATTTCCTGCAACAATACGCAGACACTGCTGCTGAATACAATCCGACCGCAAAGATCCAGATATATAGCAATTCCGGAACTATCGCCGGGGCAACCGGGCAGCCGGAATTGATCACCCAACCCATCAGCGCCGTCCATGAAGATTATGAAGAAGATCTTCGGATTATTCAGGCAGGTGAGCAGCTTATGCAGGAGGATGAAGGGGATGTCCTGGTTAGCGCGCCCATTCACATCGGTTTGTATCCCAAACCCTGGGCGGTTCACTTAACTATGCCATTGAATGAAATCACCCGCGAGGCCACCAACGCGATGTGGATTACGATTTTGCTGGGCTTTATTTTGCTCGTCATCGCCTTGGTTGCCTTTTACTTTATTGCCGGAGCAATAGCCCATCCCATTAAAGTCATCACCCAGGGTGCGAAGTTACTCGCAGTTGGAGACGCCAATATCACCGGTATCGATCCTAAACAGATAGTTACCATTTCCAGACGGACGGATGAACTGGGTGAGATCAGCCGGGCTTTCGAAAACCTGGTGGGGTATTTCAAAGAAATGTCTGAAAAGGCGGCATCCATTGCCAGCCGTGATCTTTCTATCGAAGTGCAGCCTAAAGGGACTACGGATGTATTAGGTAACGCTTTCGTAACGATGATTGCAGAACTGCGTGAAACGATCAATCAGGTCATGAATAGTGCGAACCAGGTCACTGAATCATCGGGACAATTGGCTGCCACTGCCAACCAGGCCGGGCAGGCAACGAGTCAGATTGCCACGACCATCCAGCAGGTAGCCAGTGGAACAACCCAGCAGACTGAATCAGTCACCCGAACGGCAAACTCTGTGGAAGAGATGGCTCGGGCGATCGATGGTGTTGCCCGCGGCGCGCAGGAACAGGCGTCTGCCACCGCGAAGGCGTCAGCTATCACCGGGCAGCTTTCCACCGTCATTGAACAGGTTGCGGGCAATGCGCAGGCAGTGGTGAAAGATTCTTCCATCGCCGCTGAAGCAGCCCGAAAGGGAGCAGTGACGGTCAGTCAGACACTGCAGGGCATGGATTCGATCAAGCAGGCTGTGGGTCTTTCTGCAGAAAAAGTGCAGGAGATGGGCAGCCGCTCCAGTCAGATTGGGGATATCATCACCACCATTGAAGATATTGCCTCGCAGACAAATCTGCTGGCGTTGAACGCAGCTATTGAAGCAGCCAGAGCGGGCGAAGCCGGTAAAGGTTTCGCTGTGGTTGCAGATGAAGTGCGAAAACTGGCGGAACGTTCGGCAGTAGCCACCCGGGAAATTGGCGGCTTGATCAAGGGTATTCAGACCACTGTAACAGATGCTGTATCCGCGATGAATAATGGCGCGAAAGAGGTTGAGTCTGGGGTTGAGCTTGCCAGCCAGGCAGGAACTGTGCTGGATGAAATCCTGAAGGCAGCCGAAGCGGTTAATGATCAGGCAGAACAAGCTGCCGCCGCGGCGGAACAAATGGCTGCTTCTGCCAATGAGCTGGTATCTGCAGTGGATACCGTGTCAGCGGTGGTGGAAGAAAATACTGCGTCCACTGAAGAGATGGCGGCATCCTCCTCTGAGGTAACCCAGGCGATCGAGAGCATTGCCTCTGTCTCCGAAGAAAACTCTGCCGCAGTGGAAGAAGTATCCGCTTCTGCCGAAGAGATGACTGCCCAGGTGGAGGAGGTATCCGCGTCCGCGCAGGAACTTTCTGCTCTGGCAGAAACGCTCCGGCAGGTGGTTGCCCAATTCAAACTTTGATAAGCTAGTAACAATGATTGCGGGGCTGATAAACCATGTCAGCCCCGCTATTTATTTAAACAAAAATTCCATGTGGAAGAATGAAGGGATGCGT
>CAZRKL010000178.1:0-4417 GCA_964600595.1 uncultured Leptolinea sp. | reverse complement strand
CAATTACGGGGGAAAAAGCGCAGATTGGAAAAAGAAAAAATCATGGCGCATATGCGCGAGGCGAATCGGAAGAAGGGTAAAGTTGATCCGCTTCCTTCAAATCCACCCAATACTCCCCCATTCAAAGTAACCAGCTGGATCCTGATTGTATTGGGATTGGTTTTTATGTTAGTGGGTGTTGCAGCAAGGTCAACTTTGAACATGCATCCAATGTTGGAAGAATATTGGTGGGTACCTACGACAGTCGGTATTCTCACATTCGTTTTTTGCTTCAAAGTGGAGTAAGGAAATTTTCAAAAATAGGCGCGGTGGTAATCATCCCGCCTATTTTTGTTTAAACCTCGTACGCATGAGCGTCAAATAAACTGCCAGGAGTATGACACCCATCACCCCGCTATTACTTAACACAGCTTCTGCGATCATTGGATCCCCACCCAGGTAAAGACCCAGACCGACCATAGCCAATACCCCACCCGGGATCAATGCCCACCAATTAAACTTATCATTGATCACTCGCGAAGTGATCGTGATTAATCCCCACCCTAAAGCAAACCAGACGAGCATGATACCTATTTGGGATAGGATGCTGTTTAAAACAATCCACTTCCATGAAAAATAGATTCCAGGGGCAATAGTTAAAGTTAAACACCCTGCAATAATCAACCCGAAAAGTTTTTGTCCGATTCCCCAAAACAACAAGCCCACCCCAATTGCTGTTCCGAAGAAGAAAATAATATCAAGAATATCCAGATTGCCTCTAAATAACCACGCTGAAGCTCCCAATGAAATAAAAGCCGGCAAGACTGGCCACCACCACACGTTGCCATTAATTTTCCGAGAGAATATCCATAAACCAAAAAATCCACCCGCAAAGCACAAGAATGTAAATGCGTTGCGAAATTCACGAGAGGTATCAGGTTGTAGCACCAGCCAGAGTGTTATGCCAAGACTGATTCCGCTCAGCAATGAGAATACGATGAAACCGGGTGAATTCTTTCTGGATATGCAAATATACAGCCAGAATAGACTGAGCAATGGCACACAAAGGGTGAAAATCCAATAATTTCTGAAGGTTAGCGCAGCAGATGAAACGCCAGCTATTATGAGAATATGTATGGCAACGATCCAGAGAGGACGCAAAATCCATCCCGGCTTACTCTTCTGGTTATCTGGAATTTGGTTTTTCATTTATTTGTGTTTTCAAAAATAAAGGTAACTACTTATCAAGGATGCCGTATTCCCTCGCCCTTAATACCGCCTGCATTCTATCTCGAGCGTTCAGTTTTCCCAGAATATTAGATAAATGATTTTTTACTGTACCTTCGGTAATAACCAATTGTCCTGCGATCTCTTTATTATTTAATCCTTTGGCAACTAAATGTAATATTTCCATTTCTCTGGGAGAGAGAGCTTCGATCAAATCAGGGTGGCTTACTTCATCGCGCCTGTGGTTCAAGTTCGGAATTCTGGATAATTCGCTAACTACCTTTGCTGTAATGGAAGGTTGAAGGAAGTATTCACCCCGATAAGCAGATTTGACTGCCTCAAATAATTTCTCAGATGTTACATCTTTCATCAAGTACCCAACCGCACCCGATTTTAACGCGTTAATCACATCATCATTGTCGTCAAACGTTGTCAGGATAATTACTTTTACATCTGGAAATCGTTCATGGATCTGCTTGGTAGCTTCCACCCCATCCATTACGGGCATTCTCAGGTCCATAAGTACAACATCTGGGTTGTTTTGTTCAATGGATCGAATTGCCTCAAACCCATCGCCAGCTTCTCCTACCACGATGAATTCATCATGGACAGACAGGAGCGTTGTTAGAGCTTCCCGGAATAGTACCTGGTCATCCACGATGAGTAGTTTCACTGTCTCGCTCATAAGGAACCTCGATAATAATATAGAATCCACCATCCGGATGGTTTCCCGTCCGGAACTCACCTTTTTGTAACACTACTCTTTCACGTATTCCTATTAGCCCAAACCCCCCAGAGCTCTCTGCTGCACCGAGACCATCATCTCTAATCTCCAATGAGAATTTTCGGTTTTGCAAATAATCCAAAGTGATCCACAGGTGTTTAGCTTTAGCGTGTTTGAGACAGTTTTGTATTCCTTCTTGAACAGTTCGATAAATTGTATGCTCAAATTGTGAAGGCAATACCGGAATATCTCCCCTGATAGTCAAGGTTGCTGTTATCTGGCTGTCTTCCAATTGCTTGATCATTCCCTTTAATTTGGTTTCGAGGGGAATGTTCTCATCCGGCTGGTCTCTCAATACTGTAATAGAGTTCCGGATTTCTTTTAAAGCTTCCTTCGCCTGGTTGGCTGCGCGGTCCAGCGTATCTCTGGCTCTATCCGGTTTACTATCCATGACCGCGAGAGCAGCCTGAATTTGCATATGGATGACAGTTAAATAGTGTCCGACGCCATCATGAATTTCACGGGCAATTCTATTCCGCTCCCGTGTCAAAGTAAATTCTTCGATTTGATTTGCGTATGCCTGCAGGCTGCGGTTGGCTTCTTCCAATTCATGTAAAAGACGTAAATTGTCGTGATGAGCTTTATCTTCTTCCATGCCTGTTTGTAAAAAAATGATCACGAAAATTTGACCAACTAAATACCAGGGAAGGCTGTTTAGGACGAAAGACCATTGCAGGGCAAAATGACGCATAACCAAAATGTAACAAAATCCAATAATTGCATTAATGGCTATCATTGGTCGGGGAGGTAAAACAAGTACGGTCTGCCCTACGAGCGGGAAGAGTATTAATGGACCAATATCAATGCCCTGACTTAAGTAGAGGAGTAAACCGCCGAGGCAGATTTGAATGATGAAATATATGATTCGGGAATTGAGGTTCTCCGCTTTTCTGGCCAGTGAAAACCCATATATGCCAAAAAATACATAGAGGATTCCAGATACTACGGTTATCGCGATCTGCAGCGAGGTAACCGTCTTCAATGTGACAAAAACAGATAATAAGACACCCATCACAACGACAGCAAATGCTACCGTAGCCCCCACAGTATTTGAGTATTGATAGGTATTGTTCTTCATCAGGCTAATTATAGCATCCGGGTTTTGCCGGAAGATACATGACTGGTCATGTCTTTACTCACAAATATTACCTCGGATAGTTCTACCCCCCGACAGATGGATTCAACCTGGATGAGAGTTATGAATATATGAGAAGTTTTGTTAATGGAGGTTGAATGAATACGCTGTTGCTTTATCCGAAATTCCCCGCAACTTTTTGGAGTTTCCAGCATGCTTTGAGGTTTATTGATAAGCAGGCTGCAAATCCACCTTTAGGTCTGGTAACAATAGCTGCCTTGCTTCCCAAAGAATGGAATGTCCGATTAATTGATCTAAATATTGAAGCTGTTACCGACGAGCAGATTGTCTGGGCTGACCTTGTTTTTATTTCAGCAATGACAATCCAACGGAAATCAGTAGATGAGATTATTGAACGTTGTACCGCACTTGAAACACCGATTGTTGCTGGTGGTCCATTATTTTCGTGCGAGCCAGATTCTTTTGAGAATATTGATTATTTAATTCTCAATGAAGGAGAAATTACATTCAAAGAGTTCCTCGATGATTTTTCATCGGGGCATGCAAAAAAGATCTATGAAACGCCATCTTACGCTAACATGGAATCTTCTCCTATTCCACGTTTTGACCTTCTGGATATGAAAGCTTACGACACGATGAGCGTGCAATTTTCCAGAGGCTGTCCGTTTCATTGTGATTTTTGTAACGTCACCGCCTTGTTCGGACACCTCCCTCGCTTGAAGAGTACCAGGCAGTTCATAGCAGAATTGGACGCGCTATATAATGCCGGCTGGCGTAGGAAAATTTTTATTGTCGATGATAATTTCATTGGTAATAAGAAAATTCTAAAAGAAGAAGTCCTGCCCGCATTGATTGAGTGGCGTAAAGGAAAAACCGGATGCCAGTTCATCACCGAATCCTCAATAAACCTGGCTGATGACGACGAACTCATTGAATTAATGACCCTGGCCGGTTTTAATTCTGTGTTCATTGGGATAGAAACGCCAAATATTCAGGGTTTGGATGAATGCCACAAAACTCAAAATACTCGCAGGGATTTATTACAAAATGTACATAAACTGGAAGAAGCCGGCTTGCAGGTTATGGCGGGTTTTATTGTAGGATTTGATAGTGACACCGAATCGATTTTTCAGCAGCAATACGACTTCATTCAAGAGAGTGGGATCGTTACT
This sequence comes from uncultured Leptolinea sp., assembly GCA_964600595.1. Taxonomy (GTDB): domain Bacteria; phylum Chloroflexota; class Anaerolineae; order Anaerolineales; family Anaerolineaceae; genus DAIOEK01. The sequence continues at coordinate 159 of CAZRKL010000178.1, read as the reverse complement.
GCGATGGTAGGTCTTCTACAGGCTCCAGCGGGGACGGAGTTGTTTGCCCGCTTGAAATCTGAAAACAGAATTCTGGAAGGTTTTTCAGGAGATAATGGGGACGGCGATACGAATGTAATCTCCAAAATGGATCCTCAAATCCTCCGAGAAGGATATGTT
>CAZRKL010000177.1:0-4514 GCA_964600595.1 uncultured Leptolinea sp. | reverse complement strand
CCGTTGAATGATGCCTCCACCCTTGGTATTCTCATGACTGTTGCCTACCACGCGGATGAAATGGCTGCCGCCTACAAGGAACTCTACGGTTCAGATCCCGTTCTCGATGCCGATACTCCCGATGCCGGCTGGCTCTGGCTTAAACGTTTTGCCCAGAACAACCCCATTCCGGAACCCGGTGGCGATGAAGTAGATTCAGCCTTTGCGACCCCCGGTATGACTGACAACCTGCTTGGTTTCACCTCATACTCCAACTACCCGGATGTTCTCGAAGGCGCGTTGGCATTCGAACCCTGCTGGACGGTAAAACCAGTCGTGGGCGTTCAGACTCAGGCATACCTGGGCATTATGAACCAGGCGCCCCACCCGAATGCTGCCAAAATGTTTATCCGCTTCATTCTCACTGAAGAAGGTGCGGATCCTTGGATGAAGATCGGCAACTACCTGCCCCGCACCGACGTCCCGGTACCTGATGGCGCTATGGCGTTGGAAGAAATCCGAAAAATCACTTACACCTATGAAGATGGTTATGTCTATGACAATATCATCCAGGCACGTGATTTCTATCTGCTAAATCTTGGAAAGAAATAACCACCGAATTCTCCATGCTGAATGGGCACGGGAATCCCCGTGCCCATTCAAAAAATCATACTGGTTTGTGTTTATCTCAATACAATGAAGAGACATCGGGAGCAATAAAATATATGTCCTTACAAGTTGTCTTTTTTGATATGGGCGGAACAATTGAAACATTTTGCTTTACCCGCGAATTTCGAATAAAAAACGCTCCTCAAATCCGTGCGTGTCTGGCAAAAGGTGGAATAACCCTGCCTATATCCGATGAGAAACTGGCAGACCTGATCACTGCCGGTGTAAAAAAATATCACGACTGGAATCTTGATTCCATGATTGAAATACCCCAGGAGAGAATCTGGCGGGAGTACATCCTGGCTGATCTTAATATCCCTGCCGGGAAATTAAAGCCAATTGGCGAAGAGCTTTGTTATTTATACGAAACCCAGTATTATGTGCGGGAAATGCGCCCCGAAATACCCGCGGTACTTGCAAAAATTAAATCTTTGGGGCTGCGTATCGGCTGCATCAGCAACACGCAAAGTCTGGGACAGGTGCCGGGCAATCTGGAAAAGTATGGAATTTCTGAATACTTTGATCCGGTGATATTGTCATCTGCGTACGGGTTGAGAAAACCCGATCCCTCAATTTTTTACCATGCCTGCCGCAAGGCGGGCGTCCCCTCCAGTTCGTGTGTGTATGTGGGGGACAAAATCAATCGCGATATCCTGGGTGCTCACCGTGCTGGCTTCAGGCTGGCAGTTCAGATCCGCCATGAATATGATGATGGCGAGCCGGATGAAGGTGCGCAACCCGATGCTGTCATTCACCAAATGAACGAATTGATACCAATACTTGAAAATGAAATTAAAAAAGATCAACAGGTGGGGTATCCCCTGGAGCAGCTAAAATTTAAGGCAATTTTCTTTGATGCCGGGGATATTCTCTACCACCGTCCACACTCTGGCAGGAACTTCCGCGCATTTCTGAATGCTCAAACAATTCAACCTGTACCAGATTTGGAAAATCAGAAACGCCATTTGAAAACACTGGCATTTGAAAACAAAATTGACCGGCATGATTACTATGAAAAATTGGTTCGACTCTATGGTATCATCGACCCTCTGATCATTGAACAGGGGAAAAACGCCATTGAAATGGATGATCTGACTGTGGAAATAATCCCCGGGGTAAAAGATACTGTCCTTGAACTGAAAGCCCGTGGCTATTTGATGGGAATTATTACGGATACAGCGCTGCCAATACACATCAAACTCAGGTGGCTTGAAAAAGGTGGCTTTGGTCACATTTGGGATACCGTAGTCTCATCCAGAGAAATGGGAACTAGAAAACCTTCCACCCCGATGTACGCTGAAGCGATTGAGGGGATGGGTTTGCTGCCCGGGCAGTGCATTTTTGTTGGGCATAAAACATCAGAACTGGACGGTGCCCGGAAGATGGGTATGGCTACCGTGGCGTTCAATTATGACTCAGACGCCCCGGCAGATGTCTATATTAAAGATTTTTCTGAATTGATGGATATCTCTCTCTTACAGGTACCCGCAACAGACAGGATGTTGGTTTACAAATGATACAGGCAATCTTATTTGATATTGGCGGCACCCTCCGTTTCATACGTAAAGTGAAAGGTAGAGACCAGAAAATCATCAATGAAATGATGAGTTTTTTGGGCATTACTGGTGCAGTAAAAGAATTCATTCACACACTGGAATGCCGTGAAGAAGCCTACCGGCAGTGGTGCGAAAAATCACTGATTGAGTTAAATGAACCAGATTTGTGGACTCAGTATATGCTGCCTGAAAGCCCCCAGGAATTTATTCGGGAAAACGCGGTTACGCTGAATCAATTCTGGCGTGATTCGCGCGGCACCCGTTATGTGCGGGCGGATATGGTCAGCACGATTGTGGAACTTGCCCGCCGTGGGTATAAACTGGGGATTATAAGCAACACAACCAGCAGTGTGGAAGTGCCGCAGCTCATCCGGGATTATGGTATCGAGCAGTATTTCTCCACCGTGATCCTTTCCTGTGTGTATGGTAGAAAGAAGCCGCATCCTTCCATTTTCCTCGAAGCATCGCGCCAGATGGGCATTCCGCTTTCACAATGCGTCTATGTGGGCGATCGTGAATCACGCGATCTGATTGGCAGCCGCGAAGCCGGAATGGGGGAAGTAGTCATCATTGATGCCGAGGGCACTCAGCCTGAAGACCGCAGGTATGCCCTCCGTCCGGACCACTCCATTCAACAATTGGGTCAGCTTTTAGATATTTACCCGCCCATCGCGAAGCCCATGCCGATTGAGCTGCCAACATACCCTGCCCATATATACGATGTTGCTCTGTCAACCATGTGGAATGTGAAACAGCCTGACTTTGGCGCTTCTTTTACTGATGCAGTCCAGATGGGTTTCCCCCGCTTCGAATTAAACCATCAGATTCCCCCGGATCTACTGGAGCAAATTGATCTGCACCGCTTCCGTGTAGGCAGTTTACATGATCCCTGCCCGGCGGTGATTTCAATGGATGAGCAAAAAGAACAAGACTGGCTGGTGTCATCCACTGATGAAAATAACCGGCGTGAAGGTGTGGAGATTGCAAAGCGGACGATTGACCTGGCGGTGGAACTGAATGCCGTTTTGGTGGTCATCCACCCGGGATCCATACCCGGATCCACCGTGCTGGATAAGGAATTACGCAAGCTTTACCGCGCCGGAAAGAAGAGCACTTCTGAATATGCACAACTGCAGCAGGAGCTGATATCCGACCGGGCAGTAAGGGCACCTGCGCATCTCTCTGCGGTCATCCGCAGTATGAAAGAAATTGCAGATTACGCTTCTTCCGCTGGAATTCGGATTGGCATGGAGAACCGTTACAGGTATTATGATATTCCCATCCTGGATGAGATGGAATCCTTGCTGGATGTGTGCAAAGAAGAATGGTTTGGGTTTCAGTATGATGTGGGTCACGCACAAACCTTGCACCAATTAGGGTTATGCGACCATGAGGAATGGTTGAAACGGTACGGTCAGCGTATTATGGGGGTTCATCTTCACGATGTTATTGGCATAGATGACCACCAGACTCCCGGTACCGGCGATGTAGACTATGCCATGATCTCACGCTACCTTCCCAAAACTGCTTACCTCACGCTGGAAGTGAACCATAAACTGAACTTGTTCGATATAAAATCTGGTCTCGATAACCTGACACAATTTGGCATTATCGAGAGAATATAAAAGAGGAAAAGGAGAAACGCCGTGTTAAAAATATTCAAGAAAAGGAAGAATGTTTTTCTGAAATTGATCCAGGAACAGGCGGACCTCACACTCAAGGGTCTTGAGATTTTGGTCGCTTATATCGAAAACCCAACCACTGCCCTGGCAGATGAGATGCGTCTTCGCGAAAAAGAAGCGGATGAAGCCCGCCGGATTCTAATCTTTGAACTTAACAAAACCTTTATCACACCTTTTGACCGTGAAGATATTTTCGCTCTATCGCGCGCCATCGATGACATTCTGGATTACGCCTACAGCACAGTCACTGAGATCACCATTTTAAATGTCATCCCCACATCGTATATGTCGCGGATGGCTAAGTTGCTCAAAGATGCCGCGTATGAAATTCAAGTAGGCGTCTCCCGCCTTGAAGACCATCCCGGGGTGGCTGGCGAACATGCCCAACGCGCGAAAGCGCTCGAAAACAAGGTGGAGGATATCTATCGCGAAGCTCTGGCTGACATGTTTAATAACACAACGGATCCCATGCAGGTGGTGAATATTATGAAAATGCGCGAGGTTTATCGCCATTTGAGTAATGCGGCTGACCGCGGGGATGAAGCAGCCAATGTAATTGCAGATATTGTTGTGAAGATTGCATGATCGCAGACTTTCCTCCCCTCCTGATTGTCCTTATTGTCCTCGG
>CAZRKL010000176.1:0-4544 GCA_964600595.1 uncultured Leptolinea sp. | reverse complement strand
GAACAATACGGTGGTGATAGCAGCCACACCGACACCAGATCAGATATCTATTCATTTGGCTCAACGCTCTACCATATTCTGACCAACACGCCCCCCATGGATGCGAGGGAAAGATTCCTTCACCCTGAGACACTGGTATCTCCAAGACAGATAAATCCCACCATCAGCCCAAGAACAGAGAGAGCCATCCTGTGGGCGATTGGGTTACATCCAGATGACCGGCCACAGACCGTTGAAGAATTCCGGCAGGCACTCCTGGGGGATGAAATGATAATTACACGCCCACGGGTAACAACGCCTATTCCTAAACCATTAGATTACCTAAAAATGGAACCGGAAAAATATCTTGTCTGGGGTGTACTCATTCTCACAGGAATCAGCCTTCTGGCTACGCTAATTCCATAAGAAATGACTGGATTAATTGAAAGGCACCCCTTTCTGTTGGAGATGAGACCAACATTGGGGTGCCATTTGGTGTGTCAGGTCAGTTTGCTTAGAGGACTTTGCTCAGGAATGATTTAGTTCGTTCCTGTTTCGGATTGCTGAATAATCCATCTGGTGTGGATTCTTCAACAATTAATCCATCATCCATAAAAATTGCCCGGTTTGCTGCTGCGCGGGCAAAACCCATCTCATGCGATACCACAACCATGGTCATACCTTCTTTTGCCAGGTTGAGCATGACATCCAGAACTTCCTGGATCATCTCAGGATCAAGGGCTGATGTAGGTTCATCGAAAAGCATCATCTTTGGATTCATTGCCAGGGCTCGGGCGATCGCAACACGTTGTTGCTGTCCGCCAGATAACTGAATTGGATAGTTATTTGCTTTATCTGGAATTCCCACTTTATCCAGTAGATGGTTTGCGATTTTTATTGCTTCTGCCGAATCGCGTTTCCGGACGATCCTCTGAGCAAGTGTGAGATTTTCCAATACGGTCAAATGTGGAAACAGGTTGAATGATTGAAAAACCATTCCCACCTCTGTGCGAACCAGATTAATGTTTTTGGCGCTGTCCAGAGAAATCCCATCAACAACGATTGAACCTTTTTCAAATTCTTCCAGGCGATTGATACAACGGAGAAAAGTAGATTTTCCTGAGCCGGATGGACCGATGATTACAACAACTTCGCCTTTTTCTACATTGAGGGATACACCCTTGAGAACATGCAAATGACCAAAGTATTTGTGAATATTATTAACTTGGATTATGGGAGTCATCGCATCACCTCTCGATCCGGGTTTTATTTTCGATATAAGTGACAATTCTTGCTGATAGCAGCGTCAATACCAGATATAACAGGGCAACCATCATCCATGTCTCTATTGGAATAAAATTGGCAGCCATGAATTCGCGACCACGCCGGGTCATATCTGCAACTGCGACCACACTAACCAGAGATGAGTCTTTAAGCAATGAAATGAACTCATTGCCTACTGGCGGAAGAATGACCCGGATTGCCTGGGGGATAATGACATAACGCATAGCCTGGAAGTACGACATTCCCAGACTTCGGGCTGCTTCCATTTGTCCTTTGGATATGGATTGTATGCCTGCTCGGTAAATCTCGCTCATGTATGCACCGTAGCAGAAAGTCAGCCCTAGGATTGCCATTCCGACCGGGTTTGCCAGATAGTTTGAAAAAGGTTCGAAGTTTATTGTTCTGCCGAATTCCTGAATGACTGATGGAAATGCAAAGTACCAGAATAGCAATTGCACAAGCAGTGGTATACCCCGGACAAGCTCAACATAGATTGAGGCTATTCCTGAGATGATTGGATTTTTGGAAAGTCTTCCCAACCCGCCGATCAAGCCGAGAAAAACTACTAGAACGAATGATATGACAGTTACCATCAAGGTAACACCCATACCTTCTCTTACAAAAAGTACAATGCGCTTATATGGATCTGGCTTTGCAAAAACAAGAATAAAAATTATGCCTACAATTACTGCAACCAGGATCCACCAGGGATCATACTTCCGGTCGGTATTTCGACCAGAGCGGACAGGTAGTGGAGAGTCCACAGTACCAAGGGGGGGTTGATCAGATTCGTCCATTTTTCCTTTACCTTTTGGAGTATTAAAAAAGCGAGGTCTGAGCGGACCTCGCTAATTAACGAAAATTCCGCCGAATTAATTACCTGCCAGCCACTTTGCTTCCAGCTTGGCTATGGTTCCATCAGTCTTAAGTTCGGCAAGTGCCTTGTTGATCTTGTCAACAAGTTCAGTGTTATTCTTACATACCATAATACCGTAAGATTCGTTGGTGAACACCTCTCCAACAGTCATCAATTTATCGCTATTTTGGCCAATAAATCCGAGAGCGGTTGGGTAATCTGCAATAACTGCATCGATTTGACCATTCATCAAATCCAGGAACGCAAGATCATAGGAATCATATGGTTTTACTTCTGCATCTTTAATGTTGCTTGCTTCAATTTCACCAGTTGTCCCTAATTGCGCACCCAGCTTCTTGCCTACCAGGTCATCAGTCGATTGGATGCTGCTTTCACCCTTACGGACAGTGATAATCTGACCGGCATTTATATATGCATCAGAGAAAAGTGCATTTTCTTTGCGTTCATCGGTGATGGTGATGGCGGCTGCCGCAGCATCATACTGGCATTGGGCAACACCTGATATGACAGCATCGAACCCAATATTGACCCATTCGACCTCGAAGCCGGCTTTTTCAGCCACAGCTTCCATCATTTCAATGTCAAAGCCGATTGGTTTTGATCCGGTGTCATCCATCATTTCAAAAGGTGGGAACGTCGCATCCGTGGCAACCTTGACGCTGGTTGTCTTTTGGGCGCATGCTCCGAGCAGCATACTAAACAGAACAACTACTGAAAGGACCAGGATTGCTTTTTGCTTCACAGTTCTCCTCCAGAACACATGAATTTAAGATATTCGTTTGCAGGATTAAATATCTCTTAATAAATTATAACATGTTTCAATAGGTGGCACGGCATATCGATTATTTCACTCCTTTAGGAATTCAGATGGTTGCTTTATTATGCTAGAATCCAGGTATGGATACGCAAAGCATCATTGTCACCCGCAAATTAGGCAAACAGCCTTTAGCGGTGGTCACCGGTGGATCTCATCGAGTTGGCAGGATGATAACCCTCGAATTAGCAAGATTGGGTTATGCAATACTCATCCATTACAACAAAGCAATAATTCAGGCTGAGACACTAAAAAATTCAATCTTCGATAATGGCGGATGGGCGGATGTTGTGCAAGCAGATTTAAAGCAGGCATTCCAGATAGATCAACTCTTTCAAAAGGTCGATCAAATTGGACGCCCGCTGCAGGTTTGGGTGAACTCCGCAGCAATCATGCCTGCGGGAGATATCCTAAAAGTAGATGAAGAGTCGTGGTCGCATACCATGAACCTGAATTTACGGGCAGCTTTGTTTTGTTCAATTAAGGCTTCTGAACGAATGCAAGCGGGTGGGAGCATCGTAAATGTTTCTGATTACTTTGCTCAGCAAGCCTGGCGCGTCCATCCCCTCTATGGTCTGAGCAAAGCCGCGTTGGAACACCTCACCCGAATTTTGGCATCACGTCTTGCACCCCGTATCCGTGTCAACGCTTTAGGGTTGGCGCCTGTCATTCCTCCGGATGATTACCCCGAGAATGATTGGCAGGGAATTCTCTCCCGATCACCCGGCAAACGGGCAATAACCGGAGAGGAGATTGGACGTGCGCTGGAATATCTCCTGACAAACGAGTATATTTCAGGTGAAATATTGTCAGTAACCGGAGACGGCAAATTATCCATTGTGACAACGGAGATTCATGAAAGACCCGCTTGATCTCTTCAATCATTTATTCACGCGTAAGAGCGGATTATTCCTCGCTGCTATTCTGTTATTAAATCTATTGGGGGCGGGGATTGCTCACTATCTTGGAAATACCATCAACTGGCTGCATTTTTTTCTTGGAATAGCATGGTTATTTGTTCTTGGGGGAGGAATATTATTCCTGGACGAAATCTTCAACCCGGTGAATTTTGCTGGCACAAAGGATGATAAACCTCTTACGCGGGAAGAACGACGGCGAAGACAAAACACATTATTTACCATCGTGGCGGTGATCTTATCAATTGTAGCGATCCTATTGGTTTGGATGCTGCATGAGAATATCCTATCGATTCCATTAATTATTATCATTCTTGTCATTGTAATTCTTTCGTTAGTGCTGATCCTGCCGCCCATCAGACTATGGACTTCTGGTATTGGTGAATTTCTTCTGGCATTTTTGTTTTGTCAGATTATTCCGGTTTATGCTTACTTTTTTCAAGCAGATGAACTGAATCGCCTGCTATCATTCAGCACACTACCTCTTACTGCAATATTCTTTGCGATGCTGATTGCATTCCAATTTGAGTCGTATGGTAAATTTCCAGAACAGAGTGGGGCTTTATTACTGACTCGGGTGGGCTGGCAAAAAGGTGCCCGCGCCCACAATCTATTGCTGGGTATTGCATATTTAATGATTGGTGTTGCTTTCTGGGCAGGGCTACCCTGGCGG
>CAZRKL010000175.1:0-4621 GCA_964600595.1 uncultured Leptolinea sp. | reverse complement strand
ATATTTATACAGGAAAAATGGGGAAATGCAAAATATTTCTTTTCTATTTGTGGCGGGGACCAGCCCCGCCTCGACAGGTTCCGGAGAGAATGCGGGAGGCTCGAAAAACCCTGATTAGGAAGCTGCTGTTCTGCTTTATAATCAATTTTATTCGGGAAAGAATCGCAATGACATCACTTCGAAAATACCCAATCCATGTGATCTTGTTTGGTATTTATCCAGTTCTCGCGCTCTTAGCGAGCAATATTCATGAAGTTGATCTGCGGGTATCTTATCGCGCAATTCTGGTAAGCGGATTAGCTTCACTCGTCCTTTTCAGCTTCTTCTGGCTCGTTATTCGTAATATTGGCAAAGCGGGAATTGTCACTTCTGTGATTCTGGTCCTGTTTTTCACTTACGGTCACATTTACATGGCACTTCGGCAACTGGATGCCACGGGAACACTTTTCTTAGCGCGTCACCGGGTGCTCGTGGTTGTTTTCGCCCTGATATTAATAATGGTTGTGTGGTGGGTGATTCGGATCAGGGATATTCAGGCACCCACATTATCATTCAACATGATTGGCAGCATCCTGATTCTGGCTGCGATTATTCCGATAATTGCCCATGAAGTTTCATTACAGAACCAGGTAGATGTCCGGGAATCTCAGGTTGAGAATCCGCTTATACCGGTTAAGCCACTAACGGAAATGCCGGATATTTATTACATCATTCTGGATTCATACACCCGTGCAGATGCCTTGCAGGAAGAATTTGATCTCGACACCACCTCATTTTTAGACCAGATGGAAGAGTTGGGCTTTTATGTGGTGGAGTGTGGACGCAGTAATTACGCTTTTACTGAGGTATCCATGGCTTCGGCTTTTAATATGGATTATCTGCCAAACCTGGATGCCAATATCCAGCCAGGGAATACAAACATCCTGTATGCAACCGCATTGATCAAAAACAATGAGGTCCGACGTCAACTTGAGGCAAGCGGATATGAAATTGTCGCCTTTGATACCGGATATGAATGGAATCAGTGGAAGGATGCAGATTTATATTTATCCCTAACTGATAATCCATTTCTCAATGCGGATATCCAGCCGTTTGAACGGATGTTGATTGATTCAACACTATTGAGGATAGTATCTGATTTTAAACCTCAATGGTTGGAAGGTGAAAGCGTATCGAGACGGCATGGTACTACCATCAAGCGGATTCAATTTACAATGAACCTGTTGGATGAGCTGAATGAGAATAATGCACCACGTTTTATTTATGCCCATATCAATGTACCCCATATTCCTTTCATGTTTCATGCTGACGGGAGTATCCTTAAGGACATGAATTATTACAGTGGTCATAGAGACTATCCCACATCGGAAGAGTATTTTCTCGAAGGATATCGGCAGCAGGTTCAATTTATTAATAATCAGATTTTTGATATTACCCGGGAGATTATCCGAAGATCTGATCAAGATCCTGTGATCATCATCCAGGGAGATCATGGGATTCGAGATAATAACCGGATGAAAGTTCTGAACCTAATCCGTCTGCCCGGAGGGAAAGAGCAGTTATATCCCACAATGACCCCGGTAAATACCTTCAGGATTGTGTTAAACACCCTGTTCGACGCGAAGGTTCCCATTCTTGAGGATCACAGTTATGTTTCAATAAAAGCAGCCCCATACGATTTTGTTGAGGTAGAGGATACTGGTGTCTGCGCACCGGGTGGTAAGTAGTTTACTGATCCGTACAATATTTTTCTGTGAAATAAGAATTGCGGGAAAAATCTCCACCTGGATAGAAAAATGGAAACATTATTAAGCTTCAAATCCAGAAGAATGAGTGGAAATATGGTCCTGAATAGATTATGATTCAAGTATGTTGTTTTCGGTAATTATTGAAGCTGGTGGAAAATCATCGCGGATGGGCGTTGAGAAGGCGTTGCTTCCTTTCCGGGGCACCACGCTGCTGGAGAGGGTTGTTCAGCGGCTCGCCCACCTTTCGGATGACCTGTTGATCGTCAGCAATAACCCGGATATTCAAAAGATGGCGATCCGTGCAACCTACCCGGACCTGACCCCGGGAGCCGGTCCGCTGGGGGGAATTTATACCGGATTGCATTATGCGAAACATCCGGCTGCAGTCATCGTTGCCTGCGACATGCCCTTTGTCAACCCGGATCTGCTGACCGAAGAAGTCAGGCTGTTGGAAGCAATGGCGGTGGATGTAGTCATCCCCGCGCCGGATGGTAAAACTGAGCCGTTACACGCGGCATACCGGCGGGATATCTGCCTGCCGAATATCCGGGCAGCACTGGATACGGGTCTGTCACGTCTGATCTCGTGGCATCCACAGGTGCGTGTGCATCCCATGGAAGCAGAAGCCATCCGCGCATTTGACCCTGACCTGATCTCATTTATTAATATCAACACGCCCGATGAACTGCGCGCAGCTGAACTGAGAATGGATTGAGTTGAAGAGATGAATACCTGTGATTGTTCACGGGATTAGAAGTAGTTAACTTATTATTGAAAAATTTATGGTTTGAATGGTGAATTGGCGGGGACAAGCCCCGCCTCGACCCGATTCACCTGAGGATTTGTTTTAGGATGGTTATGAGCAGGTATAATTCTGACTGATGACAGATTACCTGCTGCACCGCTTTGACACCGCCCGGATTGGTAAATTCCACATCTACCTGATGTTGCTGACAGGTAGTTGCTGGATATGGGCTGCCTACGGCGTGACCATCGTGGGGTTCATTTTGCCGGCCTTAAAAGAGGAGTGGAATGTATCGGCTGGTGCGTTGGGCTGGCTGGCGGGTATTGGCATGCTGGGCATGCTGACCGGGGCTGTACTGGCTGGGTCGCTCGCCGACCGCCTGGGGCGGCGTCGGGTTTTGGTGTGGATCATGCTCTACCTCTCGGCGGTATTCATCCTCTCGGGGATGGCGGGTTCGTACACCATGCTGGGCATCTTGCGGTTTTTGACCGGGATGGGATTGGGCGCCATCCTCCCGGTAGCAGGGACGCTGGTGACCGAGTTCAGCCCATCGAAACAGCGGGGGACGATGCTGGTACTGCAGAACGCCTTCTGGGGCTTGGGCGGAACGCTGGCGGCGCTGGTCGGTTACAGCATTGTGCTTAACTTTGGCTGGAGACCGGCAATGTTTTTTGGCGGGCTGGCAGGCATCCTGGCGCCGCTCATCCACTGGATGCTGCCCGAATCGCTGCGCTTCCTGCTGGGTAAGGGATTGCTGGAGCGGGCGCAGCGTGAATCTGCGCGAATCAAGCTTGCAGATGGAATACCTGCCTCAGCCCCCGTTTTGACAGCACAAACCCCAACCGGAAAAGCATCAGGTCCGCAGGCAGGGATCTGGTCAGCGGGTTATTTGCGGATCACCGTTACCCTGTGGCTGCTGTGGTTTTCGCTGAACTATCTTTACCAGGGAGTGTTCATCTGGCTGCCAACGCTGCTGGCGGGAGGTGAAAGTTCCAGCGGCAGGTCTTTCCTGGTGACGCTGTTTATCAGTCTGGGGCAGATCCCCGGCACGCTGCTGGTGGCTTATCTGGCAGACAGGTACAACCGGCGCAATCTCATCATCATCTCAGTGATACTGCTGGGAGTATCGGCGGTGGTATTCAGCCTCATGCAGGCGAATGTGCTGGTTTTAGTGATGGGTTTTGTACTGATGGTATTCAATGGGATGGCATGGGGGTTGGCGCATCCATTTTCTTCTGAGTTGTATCCCACCCGGCTGCGGGGAACCGCGACAGGCTGGGCTACCGGGGTCGGCAGGCTGGGGGGCGTGGTAGCGCCGGTGGTGGTGGCAGCGGTGATGAGCGCGGGTGGGGGTATGCTGGCGATCTTCTCGACCATCGCGATGATCCCCATACTGGCGGCGCTGCTTTTGCTCACGATGAAGCAGGAGACCACCGGCAAATCGCTGGAGGAAATCAGCAGCTAAGGGTGCAGGGGAGAGGTTTCAAGCAGGTTGGTATCGAAACCATCCTGTTTAAGACGTTGAATCAGCAGGTCTTTCATCTGTTCGGCGGAGAGAGTTTGCGAATCAGAGCACACTCCGGTCACATCGTCCACATCTCCGCTTTCCCATGCCATTTTGGTGGTTGAAAACTCCACATATCGATCACAGACAACCAGCCGGAAGGCGGCAAACTGATTGAAAACCATGTTCTCGGGTTTGTTCTTCTTCGGGCTCTTCCAGATCACGCTGTAGATGGGGCGGGCATGGTCAAGTTCGCCTGAAATAAGTGATTTGCCTTCCATCCATTCAGGGGCGGCAATACCCATGTATTCAAGCAGGGTGGGTGCGATATCGAGGTTTTCAGTATTGGCGTTGATTCTGCCTGCATACTCGCCGTTGGGGAACCAGAAAATCAGGGGAACATGCAGGTAGGCTGCCCGTTTGCGCGGGTGATCCGAGTAGATAACGACCACCGTGTTTTCCAATTTATCCGTGTCATCCAGCGCGGTGAACAGATCGCGGATGTAGGTGTCAAAATCCACGATCGCGTCATCGTAAAAATCTACTTCAAAATCCTTCGTCTGTTCCCTGCCCTGCGAGAAAGTTTTTGAGGTGGTTTTGTAATTGGGTCCGTGTGTACCCAAT
>CAZRKL010000174.1:0-4629 GCA_964600595.1 uncultured Leptolinea sp. | reverse complement strand
CGCCATGATCCAATGCGCTGCGGGTTGGGGGGAAGCATTGACTTTATTGAAAATTTACCTGGAACACGGGATTAGCTGTAAATAACAATTTGATACTTACGTTTATTGGTAACAGAAATTATATTTCTCTTACCGGTGTGGTGGATTCACGAATGACCAGGCGGGCTGGCAGGACGATCCTCTCCAACGGGCGGGCGGGGTCTTCCAGCCGTTTGAGGATCAGTTTTACTGCGGTCTCCCCAATTAGCGCCTTATCCTGGTAAATGGTTGTCAGGCGGGGGGTGACGAAGGAAGCAAGCTCAATATCATCGAATCCTACCACCGAGATGTCGCCCGGCACGGTGAGCCCCATATCCGCGGCAGCGCGGATCACCCCAATGGCAAGCTGATCAGAATAGGTGATGAAAGCGGTAGGCGGCTCCGGAAGATTGCGCATTTTCTTGAAAAGCTGGTATCCCTCTTCCATAGCATAGAAAGTGCAGTCAAAATACTCTTCCCGCGGCGCCAAGCCCGCTTCTGCAAGGGCTTTCTGGTATCCAATCCGGCGCTGCCAGGCAGAGTGGTATTCGAAAGCACATCCGGCTATGCAGCCAATGCGGGTATGCCCCAGCTCAATCAGATGGCGGGTGGCTTCATAGCCGGCAGTCAAGTCATCGTTGCAAATGGTATCAACATCGTATGTGGGGTCGTTGAAATGCAGAAAAACCACCGGGCAGGAGAGTTTGTGGATCAGATCATAGAATCCTTCGGTCAGATAAGGTGAATTGACAATCAGACCATCAATTTTTCGATTCAACCACGCTTCAATGGCAGCACCCTGGTTCTCACCTTCGCGCTCGGTATGGCGCAGCATCACATGATAATCTGCGTCATGCGCGGCGCTTTCGAGACTGCATAATACCTCTGAAAAGTACGCGTCAACACTGTGATAATTCAGTACCCCAATCTGGCGGCTGAGTCCGGTCTTCAGGCTGCGGGCTTGTTCATTCGGACGATAATCCAGCTCCCGGATCGCCCACTCCACCTTCGCGATGGTTTCGGGGTTGACCTTGCGCGATTTGTTAATGACATGCGAAACCGTGGCATTGGATACGCTTGCCAGTCTGGCTACATCATTGAGGGTGGGCATAGTCTGGTACCTCCTCTACACTGATTCGGATACTGCCTTTTCAATCAACAAAGCTTTATGAAAGATGGATGTTTCTCCACGATAGAAGCGGATGGTATTAATGATACAGCGGACTGTTTCATCCGTGAACATCCCGATGAAAAGACCGTACATCCCAAATCCGAGCGGAAACATCAACGCGTAGGAAAAGGAGATGATGAAGATGATGCCGAATATCTGGGTAACCAGCATCCACATGGTATCGCCGTAGCCGCGGATGCCGTGCCCGCTGATGATATTGATGGCACGCGGGATCATGGTGAAAGCGGTGATGATGAGCAAAGGCACAGATTTCTCGATCAAGTGCGCATCGGGGGTGAAGATCGAGATGATCTGGCGGGGAAAAAGAATAAAGGTGGTAGTGAACAACAGGCAAAAACTGGCGGCATAAAAGGTGCCTATTCGTGCCGATTCTTTGGCAGAAGCAAGGTCCCTTTCACCGGTACGCTGACCGACCAGAGTGGTGACCGCCCGTGCAAGACCGTTATAGAAAAAGACCGGGGTGATCTCTATCTGGAATACCAGCCGGTAAATTCCCACCGCCTCCATGCTGAGCAGGTTCAGGAAGTAAGCCAGGGTGAGATTGCCGAGGTTCCAGAGCATATCTTCCAGACCCACGGGCAAGCCCACTTTTAATACAGTGATGTACGGGTGGAGAGGCGCAATGACAACCGATTTGAAATCCACCTGAAAGGGCAGTATTTTGGGGCGCAGGAAGATGATGAACATGATGAGGGTGGAAACCAGCCCCGAGATACTGGAAGCGATACCTGCCCCCGCCACACCCATTTCAGGCACCCCAAAATGACCGAAGATAAAGATGTAATCGAGCACAATATGCAAGAGGCTGCGCAGGATACCGGTGATCATTTCGGGGCGGGTATTCCCGGCTCCCTGAAAGGTCGCGTTGATGGTGGTGCTCAATCCCAGATAGATTAATTCCAGGCTGACAAACGTGAGGTATTCAATGGAAAGAGCCAGGATTGGCTGCCGGACACCCAGCGTTGTGAAAACCTTTTCAGCAAAGAACACCCAGAAGAGGAATACACCCCACGAAAGCAGGGTATTGAATTTCAGGGCAGATATGGCGTAGCGGCGCGCATTCTGCGGTTCTCCCGCGCCCAGGCGCTGCGATACCAGAACCACAACCCCGGTGGCAATGGACCAGATGAAGGAGATGGTCACCAGGTAAGGGAAGAAAACATTGCCGACCGCTGAGAGAATCTCAGATCCAGTCAGCACGGAACCATCGGGCAGGGTGGCTGTGTAACGGGCAAGAAACGCCGTATCGATGAGCATTTGCACCTGCATGATCACGCCGCTGATGGCAATAGGCAGGGCAATCCGGAACATCTGCTTTGAGAAAGGTTTGAAATTGGGGGAAGAGAAGAATTTCATAGTATTTAACCTTGTTATACGTTTACGTATACGATTAAATAACATTTAAACCCTTTTGTCAAGAGTTTAATTATTAAGGTCAAATGCAAGGATAATCTTATGCCGGTAATATCAGGCTGCCTTCATTTTCTCCACCCAGGCAGCGTCCATCTTCTCAAGCCGTTTCTTGGTGAGGTTTTCTTTCATCACTTTCTGTACCCCGGCGTGCGGATGAGCGAACCATTTTTCCATCAGCGGTTTACCCGCATCCGGCAGCACCGCCACTGCCACACTCCATCCATACGAGAGTCCCAGCGTCAACACTCTGAAGGCTTCGTCCTTCGGGTTGGGGTAATCGACATAATGCCGGGTGACTTCATCCAGCAGCGAGAGGGCTGCCCGGGCAGTCTCCTCGTCGCCCAGCAGGGAAGGCTCACAAATTCCAGCAATCGCAGCACGCTGCTCGAAGAGATTCCCTTCCGCCCAATCAGCCATTTCTGCCATTAAAGTGCCCGAATCCTGTTCGCCCCATAGTTGAAGAGCCATGGCGACCCCCTCCCGTACGCGCCAGCGCGAATCGGACGCGAATCTCCGAAGCGTCGCTCTTATAGCTGGCTCACCCGAAGCGTACTTGCCCAGTGCCATCAACCCGCACAGGACCACAAACGTCAGCGGAGATTGTACTGACAGACCGGGCTGATCTGCGGCGATCAGTTTTTCTGCCAATTCCCGATTGGCAGTTCTTGCCACCGCGTACGCCAGTTCGAGGTTTGCCCGTGGGGATGGCAGATTGCTGTTATCCATCAGGTAGGGTATCCAATCCGCCTGTTTTTTCAGCTCCGCGATATGCATCTCCATTTTGCCCATATTCCCCTCCAGTATTTATTGGTCTATTATAGAACACGCCCGGATAAAATTATCCGGGCGTGTCGTTTTTTTATGAAACTACTGCTTTACTGTGGTTCGGCGATATAGTATTCGTATTCTACTTCCGCGTTACCAATGTCAAGCGATGAAAGCGCGAAACCAGTGATGCCTTCAGTGAAATCACGATCTTCACCTTCACCAACCTTGTTGCCATTTACATAGAGGGTCAAGGTTGTACCGATACAAGTCGCCTCAATAAGATTAGGTTGCTTCTGTAAACCAATCTTGGCGGATGTGCCTTTGGCGACCTGGTAATAATAACCATTATCGCCGGCATTCGGATCCCATTTCCAGATCCACCACAAACCACCGCTGGAGATGCTAAACTCATACCAGCCTTTTTCTGTTGCACGGCAAACCACACTGGTATTCATTCGGTTTGGACCATCGATCTTGGTGGCGTATGTGGTAATTTTCACATCCGCTGTATATAAAGCATCGTTAAATACATAGGTATCAATACCCGGCTTTTTATTATGGATGATCACGCGACCCGGTTTGTTGGTTATGGTGAAGAGCTCGCTGTCTTCTTCATAATAACTGTACCAACCTTCCGACCAGATATCGCCATCAAATTCAGTATTGATTGCTCCACCACTGGACGTGGATGAACCACCACCTGAAGTAGTCGTGGAGGATGATCCGCCGGTCAAACCGCCATAGCCGGTCATTTCCAGCTCGCGACCATTCAGCTGACCTTCGAGGATCTCATCGGTCATGGGGCGGTACACCCGTACCGCCATGGTAGAGTCGAGGTCCTTACCGCGCAGAATGTCGCAGTAATCCTTATAACTGCCATCGGTTGCCAGCAAAATGTTCTCAATCTCCAGGATGATGTCGCCCGCTTTGATTCCAGTTTTGTCAGCTACAGAACCAGATTCCACGGAGTACGCCCAGATACCGGGATATTCGTTGTTGGGACCGAAGGTGAAAGCTTCACCATTCACACCGATGGAATTTACATTGGTGCCCTGTTCCAGGTCTTCAATGATCGGCAGGGCAATATCTTTACCGATGGCAAAATACTGGTTGAAATCAGGGCGCGATCGGTAATTGACGCCAATTACTTTGCCATCTTCAGTCACCAAAGGACCGCCGGAATTGCCCGGGTTGATGGTCGCATCGTGCGAAATAACCGAGTCGATGGAGGACCAGAA
>CAZRKL010000173.1:109-4633 GCA_964600595.1 uncultured Leptolinea sp. | reverse complement strand
GCTGCGCGAGCGGAAGGCATAAAGGTGGGATTATTCCGCCCCATCACCGTCAGCCCGTTCCCGATGAAGCAGGTCGAAGAGCTTGCCGCGCATGCGAGCGCATTCCTGGTAACTGAAATGAACTCCGGGCAGATGCTGGATGATGTGAACCAGGCGGTTAAAAACAGAGTTCCAGTTGAGTTCTACGGCAGGCTGGGCGGGGTTGTCCCCTTCCCGGATGAGATACTGGCGGAGATCAAGCGGATTGCAGCGGGTAAGTTAAGCACAGAAGGGCATCCACGCGACAGATGGCTTTCGCGAATGCCCATGCCGGTTAAATAGGAGTACATATGGATACTGTTGAGACTGTTGTTTACTCCCGACCCGATTCATTTACCTCATCTCAAACCCACTACTGCCCGGGCTGTACGCATGGCGTGGCGCACCGGTTGGTGGCAGAAGTGTTGGATGAGATGGGTTTACGCGAGCGCACCATTGGCGTTGCATCTGTGGGCTGTTCGGTATTCGCCTACAACTATTTTAATTTTGATTTTGTCCAGGCGCCTCACGGACGTGCGCCTGCCATGGCTACCGGTATCAAACGGGTTTTACCCGGGAACATTGTCTTCACCTATCAGGGAGATGGCGATCTGGCTTCCATTGGCATGGGTGAGATTGTTGCCGCCGCCGGACGTGGTGAAAACATCACCGTCATTTTTATAAACAATGCCAACTATGGCATGACCGGTGGTCAGATGGCACCCACAACACTGCCCGGTCAGAAGACGACCAGCTCTCCGAGAGGGCGTGATGTGGAAATTGCCGGATTCCCGATCAAGACTTCAGAATTACTGAGCACACTCGATGGCGCATCATATGTGGTCCGCCGCAGCCTGCATGACCCCAAGAACATGCGCATGGCAAAGAAAGCCATCCGCATGGCTTTTGAGGCCCAGGCACGCGGGTTGGGCTTTTCAATGGTGGAATTGCTCTCCGCCTGCCCGACCAACTGGGGTATCACCGCCGTGGATTCACTGAAATGGATCGAAGAACACATGGTTCCATACTATCCGCTGGGAGATTATAAAGTCTCTCCCCTGCTGGCTGATCTGAAAGTATAGGGAGGATTACATGCAGACTGAAATTATCATTTCAGGTTTTGGCGGTCAGGGTGTTCTTTTTGCCGGTCAGTTACTTTCTTATGCTGCGATGGATGAGGGTAAGGATGTCACATGGATCCCATCTTACGGTCCGGAAATGCGCGGTGGTACTGCCAACTGTACCGTGGTGATCGCCGATGAAGAGATTGGCTCCCCTTTTGTGCGTAATCCTGAAGCTGCCATTGTGATGAATTTGCCCTCTCTCGATAAATATGAACCGTTGATCAAGCCGGGCGGGGTTTTGGTGGTCAATGAATCGATGGTGAATCGCGAACCGGTGCGGAAAGACATCAAGGTGGTGCGCATTCCTGCCAGTGATCTCGCAGAAGAATTGGGTGACAGACGTATGACCAACATGGTCATGCTGGGTGGTTTGCTGGCCAATCTGCCTGTCATGGGTTTGGACGCCATGGAAAAAACATTGAAAGAACATCTGCCAGCCAAACTGGCGAAGCTGCTGGATGCAAATAAGAAAGCGTTGAGTAAAGGCGCGGAATTTAAAGTCTAACAGGAAGCGGACCGCAAGGTCCGCTTTTTTTATTGGGGAAGAGCAATACAGCTAAACAAGTTTATGGGAGGAAGAGGCAGTGCCGCTTCCTTCCATACTATATTTCTAACCCGGGCAAGCTACCCTGATTGAGCCTGGTATGCTTTTACTCGGGCGAAAAATCCTTAATTATGTATTGCTTACCGATATGTTCCCTGTGGATCCAACTCCTCGCGCAGGATGCGCAATTCCTCATCACTGGGCGGATCGGTGTGCCGCAGATTGGGCGAAACCTTAATATCCCACCCGGTGTTGGCTTTTACCTGGTCGGCATTACAGCAATCGTGCAATCCGGTCAACACCAATTCGCCTGATTCATCGGGTTCCATCAACCCCAGGTCGGTAACCACGCACTGTGTGCCGCCGCCACGCACCCCGGTTGCTTCGCGCTGCTTCCGTCCGTTGAGGAAGCCAGCCGATGTGATGAAATCGCATTTTTCAGGGAAACGCCGCTTCTGGTGGGGTGTCATTATATAGCAGCGGTTTGCCCATCCGGCAATTTCCATCGAGCCGCCCGAGCCGGGCAGGCGTACCTTCGGATGCGCGTAGTCAGCACCAATGATGGTCGCGTTAATATTGCCATAGCGGTCGATCTGCGCGCCGCCTAAGAATCCAACATCCACATTACCGCGTTGCAGATACATCGAGAAGATGTCGTACATGCTACACACAGCAGAAGACCCGCTCACCAGGCAGGGATCGCCAATCGATAGCGGCAGGCGGGAGGGTCTCGCGCCAATTACACCTGCTTCATAGATCATGAGCAAATGCGGAGCGTGTGTGCGCATGGCAAGATTGCACGCCAGATTGGGAATGCCCACTCCCACAAAGACACGGTCATAATCACGCAGCAAACGGGACGCGTTGATGATCAGGAGTTCAGTTGATGAATATTCCATGATGTCCTCCTAATACTTTCCATAATTGACGGGAGCCGCGTACATAGGTTCCACTTGAATTCGTTTGTGAACCTCTTCGCCAAGCTTCTCCCAATATTCCGCGCGGTCTTTTACCCCGAACACCCATTCATCCAGATAGTTCTTCACCCGGGCAGGGTCTTCGGTGATCTTATCCCATTCCAGGTAAAAAGCGTTGTCCCGGTCGTAATATCCCTGGGTATAAGAAGGATGGCTGGCATAAGGCACCTGGCAAACCGCATCCACGATAAAGTCTGGGATGACGGTCCGGTTGGGGTCCGAGCGAATGACGGATTCATCCACAATCTCTTCCGCGGTGATGATGACATGCTCAGCGGCAAAAGCGGATTCCTTCTGTTCACCCAGAATTCCCCAGATTTGAGCATTGCCCTCCGCGTCGCAGCGCTGCACGTGGACAATGGCGACATCCGGATGCAGGGGAGGTACCACGATCACTTCCTTGCCTGAGTATGGATCTTTTACCCGCCTGTATTGCGGGTTGGCTTTTTCCAGATCTGGTGCGGCGGTCTGGTTCATGGGGATGAAAGGCAGCCCGCTGGCGCCTGCCTGCAGGCGGCTGATCATGGAATAATGTGAATACTCCTCCCACTCCAGGTGCCCGGCTTCCAGCTCCGCTTTAACAATTCGCAACGATCCCACCCCCGGGTTGCCCAGGTACGAAAAAATCAGCTTCTTTGCGCAACCCGCTGCCACCATCATCTCGTAGATCAGGTCGGGGGTTGCCCGTGCCAGGGTCAGGTTTTTTCTTCCCTGGCGGATGATCTCATGTCCGGCAGCAAAGGGAATGAGATGGGTAAACCCGGCGGCATATACCATGTCGCCGTCATGAACATATTTGGCAATCGCATCAGATAATGTTGTTAGTTTGGTCATAAAGCATCCAATCAGGTGAAATGGAGAGGGATTCTCAGGTAGTGGAGAATCCCTCGAAAAAATCAGGCTCGTTTTACGAGTGTTCGGATTTGTTCGTGCATATATAACGGCAGGTAGTACAATCCGCCGGCGTTTTTGCCGCTTGAACCGGAACCTTTCCAGCCGCCAAAAGGTTGGAATCCCGGCCACGCTCCGGTGGTAGAGCCCTGCGGTCTATTCGCGTAGGTAACGCCCGCTTCAATTCGATCAAAGAACCAGTCCACTTCATCGGGTGCGCCGTAGAATCCGCCAGTCAACCCGTAGAGCACATTGTTCGCGCGGGTCATGGCCGCCTCGATCGAATCAACCGCAGCCACCATGACAATGGGCAGGAACATCTCGGTCTGCCAGAGTGGATGATCTTCCGGTACATCCACGGCGATGGTGTCCGGGCAGAAGAATCCACGGGCGTAATCACCATCGGTAATGACTTTGCCGCCGGTGAGAATTCTGCCCGATTTTGCAAGCTCTGCGGTGAAATCCTGATAGTCACGATAGCTGCCTTTGTTGATCACTGGTCCATTGTAATTTTGTCTTTCGGTGGGATCGCCTATTTTTAGTTTCTGGGTCAACTCGACCATTCTGGCAACCAGCTCATCGTAGACTGGTCTTTCTGCAAACACCCGTGAACAGGCAGAGCATTTCTGCCCTTGCAGCCCAAAGGATGAACGGACAATACCCAGCGCCGCATCTTCCAGGTTGGCGTGCCGCGATACGATGGTAGGATTCTTGCCGCCCAGCTCCAGAATAGCCGGGCGAACCCACTTGCCAGAGCTAAAATCACGTCCGATCTTCATACCTACGTCAAATGAGCCGGTGAAGGTGATCCCATCCACCTCTGGACTTTCAATTAATGCCTGTCCCAGGCTGCTGCCGGGTCCGGTGACAAAATTGAATACACCATCCGGGATACCTGCATCGCGAAAACATTCAGTAATCAGCCGGGCAGTCCAGGGGGTATCGGTGGCAGGTTTCATCACAATGGTAT
>CAZRKL010000173.1:0-99 GCA_964600595.1 uncultured Leptolinea sp. | reverse complement strand
TCCGATCTTCATGCCAACATCATAAGAGCCGGTGAATGTGATTCCATCCACCTCGGGGCTTTCAATTAATGCCTGTCCCAGGCTGCTGCCGGGTCCGGT
>CAZRKL010000172.1:0-4645 GCA_964600595.1 uncultured Leptolinea sp. | reverse complement strand
ATTCTGTTGATTTTCAAAAAAGAAAATCTTGGAATTTCACTCGCTTATCTGGGAATGATTTTGCTGATTACAACCCTGAATCTCCTCATTTTTTACTATGATCAATTCTCGTCCATCGGATTAGCAACAATTCACATTTTAATTCTGCTGCTAATTATCTATTACCGAACTCACTTCCTATCATCTGAAATTTGAGAAGGACAATATGCCAATTTATGAATATCAGTGTTCTATCTGTGGTAGTCGTTTTGAAATTATTCGCTCAATCTCTCAAGCTGATCTCCCCGCTGAGTGCCTGCAATGTCATGGAAGTCAAACCTCTCGCGTTCTGACCACCTGTTATGCACGCTCAACAGGAGAAACAACCTCCAACAGGTCTGGTGGAGGTTGTTCGGGTTGCAGTGGTAAAAGCTGTACTTCCTGCGGTCACTAATTAAACTGGATTATTCGGATTTCTGGCATTGTCCGCCCGTTCTGCCAGAATATTGCGTAATGATTTAATATCCTTCTCAACAAACAGCAATGCACCAAGATATAGAAAGAAGCATAATATCCATGCAGTAATGCAAACTACCATAATTGCTGTTTGCTTACTGCCTGTGGATAATGCAATCGCACCAGCAATTGTCGGCGCGAGAGCTGCGCCGCTATTTTCAACAAAATATTCCACCGCCTGTGCAGTGCTTCGCACTTCAGGCAGAGAAATGTCAAATACAGTTGATATTACATTAGGTGAAGAAAACGGCATAAATAGAGCTGTCAGACTCATCAAAATAAAAAATGTCGTTCGATTTTCGATGGGAGTGAGCAGGGCGAAGAAAAGGAAAATTGCACCTAATATCACACCCGCACTCGAAATGATTATTCTTCCTTTCAGTGTCCGTTTGAAAAGCCAATCTCCCAAAGCTCCACCAACAAAGTATCCTACCGCCAGAATCAATACAATCGGAGCCATAGTCATCAAGACCGAATCGTTGTCATAGCCACGTTCTGTCATCAGATATCCAAAGAAGAAAAAAGTAATTACATTCCAGGGAAAAACGCCTGCAAATCCCTGTAAAAATACAAACCACATCGTCTTCTTCTTCATGACATCTTTGACCGATGCCCAGTTGAATTTAAACTGACCGAAATCTTCCATTCCCTGAAACTCGGGTTCAGATTTACCACGAGGCATCTCACGAATACCGAAAAATATGACGATTGCCATAACTATTCCCAGGGCGCCGGTGATGATAAAAATCATTCTCCAACCGTCCATTCCGGGAATAACATTGGACAACAACGGCGCTACCATCAAAGCTAAGATCATTCCAAGCAGATAACCAATTGGTTGAGTCAGTTGCAAAATCCCGTATACTCTTCCCCTGATTTTTGGCGCGAAGTAATCTGCAACCAGGCTATATAAACCCGGATAAGCTGAATCATCAACGCCTGTAGATGATCGAGTGATTAGAAATCCGGTGTAAGTTCTGACAAAGGAGCTGAACCAGGTGGTTGCCCCCCAAATAAATGATGCTAAAGCAAGCAGTTTTGCACGGGAGTATCGGTCATATAAATATCCCCAAATCGGATAAAGGATTGTTCCAACAATTAATGCCCCTGAATTAATCAATCCCCATTGAAAATCATTCAACTTAAATGATTCGCTTATGGGTAATTGCAGGGAACCAATCATCAGTTTATCGGTTTGGTGAAGGAGCATAAATAATGAGAAAACGATTACAACGAAAATTGGGTAGAACTTACCGGGTTTTTTCATGATACTCTTCCCTTTAGTTAAGAATTTGTATTTTGCAGGATTGCTTCAATTGCAGGATGAAACCGTGAAAACCGGTATCCTTCCCCGTATTGATAACCGGCAGATTTGCCCACTTCCGACATCTGGGACAACATGGCGTAGGCGAGTAACTGATATGGATCAGTCTGCGCGCCCTCTGGAATAAACTGCGCACTCAGACCGGCAGATTCTGCCTGTTTACGGACATCTTCCACCAGGAATTCGACCTGACTTTGATGTCTTTGCATGGCTTGAAGTTTTTTTTCAATAAATGCAGTTACATCCACAATGTGATTCACTCTCGATGTATCTTCCGTGTATAAATATTTCTCGATCACATAATGAGGTTGCAACCCATCATTCAAATGTTCTGTATATACGTTGGGTAGTTGAGAGAAATTTACTGCATCAGAAGCCGCAAAAGCCAGGTATCGATGATCTGGATGAACCTGATCTTTTTGATATGGATCTTCTGCAATAACAATCTCTGGTCGATACTCCCGGATCTTGCGTACCAATCTTTCTCGAAGTTCATCGATCGGCGTCTGATCCAATTCATAATCCGCGTAGTTTAAGTACTCAACTTGTGCTCCGAGAAATTTGGCTGCCTCAAACCCTTCCTGCCTGCGTAGTTCTGCCAACTCCAATGGCGGTTGAGAGTAACTTCCACACCGACCATCAGTAGCAACGAGAAACAGCACATCCATTCCCTCGGATACGCATTTTGCAATCAAACCACCCGCGTGATATTCAGCATCATCAGGGTGTGGAACGATCACAAGGGCTCGCTTTTTTGTCATATACAGCTCCATGGCGGGAATATGGACAGTATAAACTGAATTGTTGGTTGCCGCAAATGCATTACATCCCCTATTTTGTGTTTTGTATCTGCAGTGTATAATATCGAACATATGAGCAGTAATTATATTGAATTATTATCCAAAGATGACTGGCATTTCCATGAAACCAGTATGGGTAATTTTGTGTTCCTTACCTCACTTCCGCAAAAATATGCAGTATTTACGGATATCCCAGAGAGTATTCACCCTGAAATAAAGAAAGCTTTGAATTTATCAGGCATTAGTCGCCTTTACTCACATCAGGCGATTGCCTGGAATAATTTTAGATCTGGACATGACCAGGTAATTGTTACTGGTACAGCAAGTGGGAAATCTCTTTGCTACCAGATACCTGCTATGGATTGCGTTCTTTCATCAAAAGGATCAAAAGCTTTGTTTATTTTCCCCACCAAAGCGCTTGCACAAGACCAATTATCTTCAATAAATTCTCTATCATCTTCCATTTTGGAGAAAGAGAAAAAGATTCAAACAGATGTGTATGATGGAGATACGCCTTCTGGTAAGAGAAAAAATATCAGAGACCTGGCTGATATAGTCATAACTAATCCAGATATGCTTCATTATGGAATACTACCCCGGCATAACTACTGGGCAGCATTCTTTGGCAATCTAAAACTGGTTGTAATAGATGAAATTCATATTTATCGCGGGGTTTTTGGATCTCATGTAGCAAATGTTATTCGTAGATTAAACCGCATCTGTGCGCATTATGGCAGTAAGCCGGTTTATATCTTGACTTCCGCGACAATAAGTAATGCAAGAGAACACGCAAGCGCAATTCTTGATAACAATCACGTTGAGTTGGTGGATGAGGATGGTTCGGGTCGTAGCGAGAGAGTATTTGGAATTTATAATCCACCGATTGTTAACAAAGAATTAGGGCTTAGAAATAGCGCGTTATTTGAGAGTTTAGAACTGATTGATCCTCTGGTTCGCTCAAGTCTACAAACCATTGTCTTTGGTCGAGCCAGGAAGACGATCGAATTAATATATCATTACTACCGGAAATATTATCCAGATCTTGCGGATCTACTTGCAACATATCGGGCTGGATATCTACCAAGCACACGAAGATCAATAGAATCTGCGCTTCGGAAAGGCAAATTAAGGGGTGTGATAACTACAAATGCATTGGAGTTGGGCATAGATATTGGAACGATGGATGTTTCCATCTCTGTCGGGTATCCGGGTTCAATTGCATCAACTGTTCAACAAATGGGACGCGCGGGGCGTCAGAATCGTAAAGCATTGTCAATTCTGATGACCACAAGTAACCCTCTGGATCAATACCTGGCAGCACACCCTGAATACTTCCTGGGTCTCTCTCCCGAGAAAGCCTATATTGACGCGAATCACCTGCTGATTCTGCTTCAACACATCTTATGCGCTGCATATGAATTACCTTTTACCAGCCCATTTAATTATGGCACGCTCGATGAAAAAACAATCCTGCAATTTTTGAGTTATTTCACTTCAATCGGCCAATTGGTAGAAAATGAGAATTCATATTACTGGGCTACATCCGATTACCCATCCCGTGGATCTTCCCTCAGAAATGCGTCTGGTGATGTTGTGCTTTTGAGAACAGCAGATAATGTTATTGGTACTGTAGACCTGACAAGTTCGTACTGGATGGTTCATCCTGGTGCGATATATTTTCATCAAGGTGACACTTTTACAGTAAAAGAACTCAATTTAACAAATAAAGTTGCCATATTGGAAGAACGTCACGAAGATTATCAAACACAGCCTCTTCAAACAATTGAAATCATAAATACAGCTCACATAGCTGAAAGGATAAAACAAGCTGGTTTTATCAGTTTTGATAATCTACAGGTAAACTCGCAGGTGACAGGTTTTAAAAGGATAAAGATGTTCACGCATGAAGTATTGGACACCCAGTCACTGGATATGCCAGTAACAGAATTACAAACTATTGGGTTGACACAGATAGTCAACAATGAAGTGGTCGACATCTTGAGACAACAGGGGCTTTGGTTAAATG
>CAZRKL010000171.1:0-4652 GCA_964600595.1 uncultured Leptolinea sp. | reverse complement strand
GAACTGATTGGCGCTGAATTTACTTTCAGTATGCCGCCGTTTTGATGATGTGAAACAATTTCGGATGCATAATAATTGATTCCCCAATAATCAAAACTACCCTTGATAATCGGCAAATCGCCTGCTTCAATAACAGGTGCAGAATCTCCAATCCATTCGATCAGTTCAGCGGGGTAAACACCATAGGCAAGTGGTTCCATGAACAACCCGTTCACAAAGTCCCATTTGCGTTTGGATGCTTGAATATCTTTATCCTGATCGGATGCGGGGATAGTATGAGTCACATTAAACACAAGCCCAATTTTGCCCGGGCAGGCAAGTGCTCGGAAGGTCTGCACAGCCTGCGCGTGAGCGGTAAGAAGGTGATGTGTCACCTGCATCGCCTGTGAGAAATCCTGCCGCCCGGGTGCCATCACTCCCGTGTAATACCCATGAAATGCGACCACCCAGGGTTCATTAATGGTGGACCACATCGGTACACGATCACCGAGTTGCTTGAATACCACCTCGGCGTAATCTCTGAACCACTGCACGGAATCACGTGCAACCCAGCCACCTTTTTCCTGTAGCACCTGAGGATAATCCCAGTGGTGCAGGGTAATATTGGGCTGGATGCCTAGTGAAAGAAGTCGATCTACCAATCTGCTGTAGAAATCCAGACCCTTCTGGTTAACTCTCCCGATTCCATCAGGTAGAATCCGTGACCAGGAAAGCGAAAACCGGTAACCGGATACGCCCAGATCGTGCATCAGCTTCAGATCATCTTCCCAACGATGGTAATGATCACAGGCAATATCTCCGGTATCATTGTTCTTTACCCGGCCTGGTTTGTGGGAGAAGCGGTCCCAGATGTTCTCTGACTTTCCGTCTTCCTGCCAGGCTCCTTCAATTTGATACGAAGAAGTTGCCGTGCCCCACACAAATTCTTTAGGAAACTCAATAAATGCCATAATTTGCTCTCGATGGTTGGAATATTGGTACTTTAGCAATTATAATTGCGAAAATCTCCATGTATAGGTGAATATGATCAAAGTGGTGATGTTTGACTGGGGGGATACAGTGATGGAAAACCTGGCGGGTTTTCCCGGTCCCATGCATACCTGGAAGGATGTACAGGCTACTCCCGGAATAAGTGATGTGTTGTGCTCGCTGAACGGGCAATATTCAGTGGTTCTGGCAACCAACGCGGGAGAATCCGCAGAAGCTGCGGTGCGGAAAGCACTACGCCGCGTGGATCTGGACCAATATTTCAATTACATCTTCTCCGCGCGTGATCTTGGTACCACAAAGCATGATCCGGTTTTTTACCAAACGATTCTTAATATTTTATCAATTCAACCTCATGAAGCGCTCATGACAGGAGATGACTTCCAGGCAGATGCGACCGTCCCGGTAAGCCTGGGTATGCGAACCATCTGGTTCCGCAGGCGATCGGAATCTATCCTGCATATTCCTATAATAGACGAAGAGATTACTGATCTGAACCAGTGGAAATTTGCTTTAGAAAGGATTAATTCAGGCTTGATTCCAGCGCATCATCAGGTTCAAGGAATCTTCGGCGAGTATCCCCAGTCTGATGGATTGAAGAAGCATACCCGCAAAGTCGCAGTAGTCGCCTATCTGATTGCGCAGGCACTGGTTGATCAGGGAATCAGCATTTCTCCCATTCTGACATTGCGGGCAGGTTTACTGCATGATGTAGATAAACGGGTATGGCGCGAATCTGGATTGCAGCATGGAGAGAAGGGCGCGACCATCCTGGAAGCAAAAAATTTTCACCTTGTTGCTGAGATTATTCGCAGGCATCAGGTATTTACAGTGTTGGACCCACAGCGGGTTCCATCTACCTGGGAACAAAAAATTGTATACCTGGCAGATAAATATGTTGAAAAAGACAGGTTTGTGGGTATGCCTGCCCGTTTCGATCACTTTCGAGAACGTTACCCTGATTCGCGAGATCTCATGAATCAAGCCCAGCCATTGGCGCTCCAATTAGAAAATGAGCTGCTGCAGGTTCTCAATTTAAGCCAGCATGAATTGTATACCTGGCTGAATAATTATTCTGATAGGGTGGATTTGAGCTAAAAAACTCCCGGACAGGTCTAAGTCCGGGAGTTTATCTATCTGGTATTGAAATAGTTGTACATCGCTTCAGATACTTGGGCTACCATCTGATTGATCGGATCCCATACCAACTGCACCGGGTGATAAAGGAAGATGGAGACGATGTAGTTACCACCTTGCGTATAGATAATTCCTGAATCTCCAATGGTATGGATCAGCCCATCACCTTCGGTAGCATACGCGTGTTTATGGGCGATCTGGGTACCTTCCGGCAAGCCGGCTTCGAGTAGAATGGCGACCGTTTTATTCCCTGCCAGATATGAGATCATCTGTTGACATTCAGCCTGCGATACTTTCCCTGAAAATGCGGCGGCAAGGGAACCGCCACCAGTATCTGCGCACATATAGATATCCTGCAGCAGCATGCCCATGTCTGATGGTGTGGTCTGACTGAATGGATCAGGGTCAGTACGAATGTCGGTTCTTAAATTGGCAGGGGTATCTACACGCGCGAGGAAATCTGGGCGTGCCATATACGCGCCCAAAAATGTGTTTTGAAGACCAATTGCCTGCATATCCTGGGTCACTTCCAGCGGACCGATACCAGTAGTGAGTACTTTATCCATCATGATATCCGCCGGGTTGTTGCCGGATTCCTGAATCATCAGGATCATTCCATCAATGATATCCTGCGGGGTGGGTTCATCTGTCCGCTGGAATACCGATACCATGATTGGGATCTTTATGGAGCTCTCCGCTGAGAAAGCAATATCTGGTTGCACGGAAAGAACCGATGTATTTTGCACAGCAAAATGGAGAATATCATTAGTCTGCAGGTCTTCCATATAGATATCCACAATTCCATCAAACTTGCTGGTTTGGATAATCTGCTGGATTAATACCTGAAGGTTCTGTAGAGCAGGTCGGGGAGCTTGCGTGTTCTGGAAGGTTAGATTTACCACCCTTCTCGATGGAGATCTTAACGCCTCCTGAAGCAATTGGATTGCCCGATCCATATTCAGGGTGTTGCCGGGTTTTCCGGGTTGAAAGGAAGTTGTCCCCGGGATTGGAATTGCCGGAGTGGGAGGTTCATCATATCGCACTGCCACTTCATTTTGAAGATAAGCGCGCAACCTTTCTTCAGAGATATTTGCGCGAAGTGGAACTTGAGACGTAGGTAGATCCCGACTCCAGATATAATCCCAGAAGCCAACCCAGAATGGCTGGCTGACCCTTTGCATATCCGCGGCGGTGAGCATTCCTTCCAGGTCCAGCTCAAAACCGGCTGTATTTGGCTTCATATGGATCACCGCGTTGTTGTACCGCAATTCAACCGGGGAGGAATACACCAGCAGCAATCGGTTGGCGGCTTCTGTACGATCCAATCCACCAATGGGAATTCCTCCCACTACCATTCCGGTTGGGAAGTTGGATCTAACCCGGCTGTAGCGGATAAGTTGGAGAGCGGTTAAGATGACAGCTCCAAGAATGAAAACCAGTGAAATCCAGCGTAATGCCGAAAATGATTTTTTTCTTCTCACAATGCCTCTTTCTAATGGCTGAATTTTACCAGAGAAAGGATAGCTATTTTTGAAATAATAATTAGGAGAGGTTAATAATTCGGTAATAATTTTGTAATAGTTTTTGGTTTGCTTTCGGTTTATAATTCGAATTGGAATAGATCTATGAATGCGTCGATCTGATATTGCGGTATGGTCGCTTCGTCATTGTGAATGACAACAATATCAGGGAGCCAATAGCGAAACCGGTCGAAAATATCGGTTTCGTTTTTTGTTATCTGCCATTCAATTCCTGGGTGGGATATAAAGGAGATTATTCAATGGAAAACATTTACCGCAAGAATCAGACATGGAAGTTGGTTTTCAGTGTGTTGCTGATATTCACGATGTTGATCCCGGGCTCTTCCGCGTACGCGGATGACCCCGCGCCTGATGAAACTGGACAGCCGGTCATAGAGAATACGATAGAGCCGCAAGTTGAAATTTCGCCTGTGGTCACTGAAGTACCATCTTCTACAAACACAGTTGAATCTGAAACTACATCACCGACTCCTGACCAATCCACTGAAACTCTGGTTCCTGATGGTGAGGTAACTCCCTCTCCTGAAACTACACCTGCGGCTGAGCCTAACCAGGAGCAGCATTCACCTGATCCTGAAGGCAATCCGGATGGTGTTCCTGAAGTAATTAATTTCCTTGAGGAAAATGAAATCGTTCTATCCAGTAGCAATGGTGATCCGTTGCCGATGGCATCTGCCAAAGTGGAAGAAGCATTAACCTATCCTGATCCATGGATTATCCGCGGGGCAGATACTTACCGGTTCCTGCCAGTTGGCGGCTGTGCTGCTTACGGGGGTGTGGGAACGTATTGTTCAGAGTCAGGTACACCTGTGCAGGATGCTGTGGATTTCGCCATCCCTGGTGAAACAGTTTATATTGGTGCGGGCGTCTTTATCGAAACCGTGAATATCACGATTGATCTGACCCTGCAGGGTGAAGCCGGCACGATCATTCGTGCGCCCTCTGGCAATGGCTCGGTGGATGTAGATTTCACATCTATGGGTGGCA
>CAZRKL010000170.1:0-4682 GCA_964600595.1 uncultured Leptolinea sp. | reverse complement strand
ATATGGGCTGCTTATCAGCGGTCCAAAGAATTGGGCGCAGAAATCAACCACACCATCCAACCGGATTAATCCAGGAGAAATGAAAAACATAAAAGTCCTTCACTTTGCTGATGCTCATATTGATATGGTCAATTTCGGCAGGCATGATCCGCAGAGTGGTCTGCCTGCACGCGTACTTGATTTTCTCAAATCACTGGACACCATCGTAGACTGTGCCATAGATGAGAAGGTGGACCTGGTGATTTTTGCCGGAGATGCCTATAAGAACCGCACACCCGCGCCCACATTCCAACGCGAGTGGGGCAAACGGATGATGCGCCTTTCCAAAGCAGGCATCCCCACCTTGTTGTTGATTGGCAATCACGATGTCTCTCCTGCTACCGGGCGCGCGCTTTCCATTCAGGAGTATGACACACTGGAGGTGCCGCATATCCGCGTCATATCCAGACCCTGCCTGCTGACACCAGATGATCTCGAGGGTCTGAAGCTGCAGGTAATTGCCCTGCCGTGGATCAATCGCCAAACAGTGGCTGCTGGTATTTTGAACACCGAAGCAGAACCAGGTAAGGATCCCCTGGAACATTTGCAGGAAACATTTACCCAGATGGTTCAGCAGTGGCTGCAGGAGGTTGATCCAACCCTGCCGGTTATGCTTACAGCGCATGCTTCGGTGGAAGGCGCCACCTATGGTGGAGAGCGGCTCGTGATGCTCGGTCAGGATTTTACACTGCCGGGTTCACTGGTGCGGGATCACCGAATCGATTACACCGCTCTGGGGCATATCCATAAACATCAGGACCTCAACCCCGGCAACCATCCACCGGTTATTTACCCGGGATCCATCGAACGGGTGGATTTTGGCGAAGCAGCAGATAAAAAGTATTTCGTTATAGCGACCATCAGCAGGGGGAAGACGGAGGTTGATTGGCGGGAGTTAAAAGATGTTCGTCCATTTTATGACCGTCGTGTCGTTGTAGATAAGCGAGAGGATATTACCAACCAATTGATGGCACATCTACCTCCCCGTGAAAAACTTACAGGGGCAATTGCCCGCCTGACAGTGGAATACCCACGCGATTGGGAAGCCATGCTTGATGAAGCATCCATTCGGGAATATGCTAAGGATACATTTGAATTTCATTTCCTGCGGCGTCCATCCAGCGAAGACCGGGTCAGACTCGACAGCAGCCTGCCCATAAGCTCTCTCAGCCCGGTGGAATTAACTCAAAAATACTGGGAAAGTGTGCATACCCCACCGGAAGAGAGCGAGATTCTACAGCAACTCGCGAAAGAGGTGATCAGCGAAACCGGTGCTGGTGGAATTCTGACGGAAGGAGATCCAGAATCATGATCCCCATCCGCCTGGTCATTCAGAACTTTCTCTCTTATCGTAATGCGGTTGAAATTGATTTCTCCGGGGTTAACCTGGCATGCATCTCCGGAGAGAACGGCGCGGGAAAATCCACCCTGTTGGATGCCATTACCTGGGCATTGTTTAACAAAGCGCGCCGGACTGATGACGCCATCATTCACGGGAATGAAGATTCCTGTCAGGTTATCTTAGACTTCATGTATGAAGACACGCTCTACCGGATCCAGCGTGAGAAAAACCGCGATAAACCCGGTACAGTTTACTTTTACGTTTGGGAAAACGATACAGCGCAGTGGAAAGCATTAGGGGAAAGAGGTATTCGTGATACGGATAAAGTGATTCAGCAGGTACTGCGGATGGATTACGAGACTTTCACCAACGCATCCTTCTTCCTGCAGGGAAAAGCAGATCAGTTCGCAACGCAGAATCCCACCAACCGAAAACGCATTCTAAGCAGTATCCTCGGGTTGGATATCTGGGAGAGATACAAAGAACGGGCAGCAGCCCATCGGAAAGTACTGGACCGTAGAGTAAGCGAGATAGATGGTGTGCTGGCAGAAATTCAGCTCGAGCTTGAAGAAGAGGAACCACGTAAACTCCGGTTGAAAGAATTGGAAGAGAGCGTTCAGATTATCCAACAATCCAGAGTGGAACAGGAAACCAAAGTCAACCAGTTCCGCCGGCAGGAAGAAACAGTCAAGAATCATAAGAAAATGCTGGATCTGCAGCAGAATCAACTGGATAACGCGCTGCATAAATTACAAGATACCCGGCTGAGATTGAATGAACGAACAGCCGAGCAAAATTCCTATACAAGTATTCTGGAAAATGCGGAAGAAATTACCAAGAATTACCAGACTTGGCAGAAAATTCGTGAGGAATTGGATAAATGGAACGAACTATCAAGTAAAGCTGCTGCCATTGAAAAAGAGATGTCTGCACCCCGGATGACAGTTGAAAAAACCAGGGGATCTCTCGAACAGGAACGCGAGAGTCTGCTTCGCCAGCAGGCACAAATCCAAATGGTTGTGAACCAGCTGCCTGAGCGGGAGGCTGAACAGAATCATCTCGCTGAACAACTGGAAGAGAAGCAACGTGCTATCAAAGAGAAGGACTCACTGGAAGGGCAGCTGGAAGAAATTCGCGACAGTATTGGCGAGCTCAAATCAACCAACGCGGTTCTAAAATCCGCCATGGGAGAGTTGGATGAGCGCAGAAAGAACCTGGAACAGGTGCATGCCGCCAATTGCCCGCTTTGTGGACAGGATTTAAGCCCGGATCATCGGAACAAACTTTTAGAAGAGATCACCCGCGGTGGAAAAGTGCAAGGCGATCAATATCGGGAGAACCAGTCAGCCATCCAGAAAATGGAAGCGGACCTGGTGCAGATCAAAACCCGCATCGATCAAATGGTATTGCTGGAAAGGGATACGCATACCCTCCAGCGGCAGCTGGATCAGGTAAACAATTGGATACAACAGAATAAGCCATTGGTCCACGACTGGCAGGAAAAAGGAATTACCCGCCTTGAAGAAATAACGAACGCGCTGGAAAGCGACCAATTTGCGCTGGATGCGAGAATTGAACTTGCCAAAATGGAAGATAAACTGACAAAGATCGGGTACAACCCCCAGTTACATAGCCAGATCCGCCAGGATGAATCTGCCCTGCGTGCCAGTGCAGAAGAATTTCAGAAGCTGGAATCTGCCCGGGCAAAGCTGGAACCACTGACCCGTGAAATCGATGATCTATCCAAACAGCTGCAGGAGCAGGAACTGGAAAATAATATCCTGGCAGAATCTGTAGAGAAAGCAACCAAACTATATGCCGAGTCCATGGAACAGTTACCAGATATCAGTCTGGCAGAGAAACAGCTTACATCATTGATGGAACAGGAAAGCGAAAAAAATCGCGAGCTGGGAGCAGCCCGTCAGAAAGTGGATGTTATTCCAGCATTAAAAAAACGGGTTAAAGGATACAACCAGGAAAGGGAAGAAGTTGCTCAAAAGATATCGCATTACAAGAAATTGGAAAAAGCTTTCGGCAAGGATGGAGTCCCCGCCCTGCTGATTGAGCAGGCACTTCCTGAGATTGAGAATGAAGCTAACGAGATCCTTGACCGCCTGTCAGGCGGGGCAATGAATATCCGCTTTCAGACACGCCGGGAAATGCGAACCCGGGATGAAAAAAAAGAGACCCTGGACATCCTGATCAGCGATCCCAACGGTATGCGCGA
The DNA here is from genome assembly GCA_964600595.1 of uncultured Leptolinea sp. Taxonomy (GTDB): domain Bacteria; phylum Chloroflexota; class Anaerolineae; order Anaerolineales; family Anaerolineaceae; genus DAIOEK01. The sequence goes on along the minus strand of CAZRKL010000170.1, from coordinate 1,074 downwards.
TTATGAGCTGTTTTCGGGAGGTGAAGCGTTCAGAGTCAATTTTGCCATTCGAATGGCATTATCCAAAGTGCTTGCCAAACGGGCAGGTGCCCGTCTGCAAACGCTTGTGATTGATGAAGGCTTTGGCAGCCAGGATACCACTGGACGACAGCGCCTGATTGAAGCCATCAACCTGGTTAAAGACGATTTTGCAAGGGTATTGGTGATCACCCATCTGGAAGAGCTGAAAGAAGCCTTCCCCAAACGGATAGAGGTGGAGAAGACTCCGCAAGGTTCCACCGTTAAAGTAATATAAGCCTGTTGATCAAAACATCAAACCCCCGCTGCAATGTTGCGGGGGTTTTGTAACTTTATAACGCTGAATGTATCTAATACTAAACGATCATAGGTAGAAGGAGAATATGATGAAGACAAACGAATCAATGATTGACCGGGTCATCCGGATTGTACTTGGGGTTGGATTACTGGCTTTAGGCTGGACTGGTACAGTAACAGGAGTACTGGGGGAAATCTTTAAATACCTCGGCGTAATTCCCCTGCTGACCGGAATAATCGGTTGGTGCCCAATCTATAGCCTGCTGCGTATCCGCACAAAAAAAGCTTGAGAGCTCAGCGACTATGAAAACGGATGTATTGCAAAAGAAAATCCAGGCAAATCCAGCGGTTGTGGTAGAGTTTTGGGCACCCTGGTGCGGACCATGCAAGGTAATGACACCCCAATTACTGAAAGTTGAAAAAGAATATTCAGACCGGGTAAAACTGGTCCGCATAAACACGGATGAGGATGTGGAAATCGCCAGAGAAATGCGGATCATGTCCATTCCCACCATACTGGCATTTCAAAATGGGCAGCAAGTTCTCAGGAAAACTGGTGTATTAAACCAGGAACAGATTCAAAGTGTATTTGAGGCCAGCCTGAACGGAAAACCTGCATCAGGTGGCTCGATCCAGACCCGTGATAGGATTTTGCGTATGGCGGCATCCGCTGCATTGCTGTTGGTTGCCGCACTCACGGGATATCCGTGGTATCTGCTGGCTGTAGCAGGCATCGTATTCTTCACTGCGGTTTATGAC
>CAZRKL010000169.1:0-4769 GCA_964600595.1 uncultured Leptolinea sp. | reverse complement strand
CTTCAGTCGTTTGAAATTTGTCGAGGGTGGGGGAGTAGGTTGTTACACTTAGTACATCATCCTCAGGCAGGAATTCCCAGATTCTCAATTTTCCCTCACCGCCCATCTCTTCTGTTTGATAATCAGATAACATGGTATGGATGGCGTTTTCGCGATAAACATCTGATCGTCTGGATTCCCCCGGAATATGCCCGGCAGTCATCAGCTTTACATTGGGCAGGCTGCGTAAGTCTTTATATACCGACCATCCCTGCGGGGTCCAGGAGCCGTTTGCGAATAATAGGGAGTGGACTACAACAATTCCAAAATGGTCCGGGTGATCTCGGAGCACCTTTTTTGCCCATTCCATTACCTCGAAATTTGGCTCTTTGTCAAATTCCAGAAAGAGCATAACAAAATCTAAACCACTGGCGTTAAATTTAATGAATGAGTTATCATTATTATCTCCATAATGGCCGCCAAAATATGGACGATTTTCGAAGAAATCCACTCCGAAAAAATGATTAAAAATCTCCGTTGAGTTCTCAGGCTCATCTTTGGGTATCTGGTCGTGGTTTCCAACAACAATCCCATATGGTAATTCTTCACCGAGTACCAGGATTGCTTGATATGCGTTTGCCCATTGCCTGTTATCTTTTCCAACATGAACACTATCTCCCAGGTGTGCAACAGCAACGATATTTTCATTTTCTCGATTTGCCATGATCCACTCTGTCTGGTCAATAGCAATTTCCGGATAGTACATGGCGTAAATTTGTGTATCGGGAAGGATAACAATCTTAAAAGGCTCATTAGTAGCCGTGCGTGGACGGGCGTATGCGGTGACCTTCATTTGGTCATTTTCAGGATCGTCTAGCATTACTCTGAAAGAGCAGGTGGATCCATTCTTGATTATTTCATCTTGAGATGAAATGAGGATGGGTGTTTCAGGCTGGAAATTGGGCTGGCGAGTAAGTTCTACTCTCAGAGCTTTTTTTTCTGCCTGTTTGGTTGCCCTGATTTCAGACTTGGTTAATTCAGGGGATGCTGGTTTACAGCCACTGAGGAGAAAACTAATAATAGCGATGAGCGCAATGGTTTTTTGCATAACCTTGATTTTACCTGTTCTATTTTTTCGTAACAAGGAACAATAAAACGTAAGGAAAATTACATCATTCGCGCGATTTTAGCGATTCTTTGCGAAATTGAGTTTGATACAGATTGGCATACAATCCCTGCTGGCGGACGAGACTCTCGTGATTTCCCTGTTCGACAATCTGCCCCCGGTCAATGACCAGAATTTGATCCGCAGCCAGAATTGTGCTGAGCCTGTGCGCAATGACAATGCTGGTGCGGTTCACCATGATGCGCTTTAACGCTTCCTGAATCAATTGCTCTGATTCGCTGTCGAGGTTGCTGGTAGCCTCATCCAGAACCAGGATCCGTGGATCTTTAAGGATGACCCGGGCAAGCGCGATCCGTTGTTTTTCTCCTCCGCTCAAACGATAACCGCGTTCGCCGACGATGGTGTTATATCCATCTGGAAGTTCATTGATGAATTGATGGATATTGGCAACCTTGCAGGCTTCTTCCATTTCTTGTTGGGTAGCCGATAATCTGGCGTATTGCAGGTTGGTGCGGATCGTGTCGTGGAAGAGGTAGTTTTCCTGTGTGACCATGCCGATCTGCTGTGATAGAGACTCCAGGCTCAGATCTTTCAGGTCGTGCCCGTCCAGGCGGATGACCCCTGAAGTGGGATCATACAAGCGGGGAATTAAATAGGTGAGGGTGGTTTTACCCGCGCCGCTTGGCCCCACCAATGCGACAAGCTGCCCGGGTTCGACACGGAAGGTGATGTTCTGCAGCGCGTTGCTGCGGGCTTGACTGCGTGGGGATGCTGTTTCCGTTTCGCCAGAATCCATCGTGCCAGAAAGGACTGCGGTTACGTTATCCACGCTGCCGTAGCGGTGCACATCACTCAGCAGATACTCATCACCGATTTCATATATGAAGCTGACATTTTCAAAGCTGATCTCACCCCGCGTTTGTTTCAGCACGACAGCATCCGTTTTTTCCTCGATATCCACAGGTAGATCGATCAGCTCAAATACACGTTCAAAACTGACAATGGATGTCGAAAACTCCACCGGCGCATTCGCCAGACCCTGCAGCGCTCCGTATAGACCACCCAAATACGCACCGAGGGCGACAATGGTGCCAATGCTGAATTCGCCCAGAATGACAAAGTAGCCGCCCAAACCATACACCAGCGATCCGCCCACAGCTGCCAACAAACCGACCAGGGTAATAAAAATGGAACCCATAAAAGCCCGACGGACACCCAGGTCGCGCACATTCTCAGCGCGCTCTTTGAACCGGTCCACTTCAAAAGCGCTCCTGCCGAAAAGCTTTACCAGCAGTGTGCCGCCGATATTCAAGGTCTCTCCCATCAAGGCGTTCATCTGGGCATTGGCATCCATCTGATTTCGGGCGATTTCCCGCAGACGGTTGCCCATATGCCTGGTGGCGATGATGAACAGGGGGAGGATGGCGATACTGATCAGGGTCAACCGCCATTCCAGACTGAGCATGACGATTAATACAACTACGGCGCGGAATATGTTGGTGATAATACCCACGAGAGTGTTGCTGATCGCGTTTTGAGCTCCGACCACATCGTTGTTCAGGCGGCTCATCAATTCGCCGACTTTGGTGTTCGTGAAGAAACGCAGCGACATGCGCTGCAAAATTTCGTACAAAGACACCCGCAAGTCGTAGATCACTCCCTCCCCGATGCGGGCAGAGAGGCGGCGCTGCAGCACATTCAACCCGCCATTGATGGCAGGGATGAGCAGCATCGCCACAGCGAGAAAGATCAGGCGGGGGATATCCTTTTGCGGGATGGTTCGATCGATCAAATCGCGCATGATCAATGGATCGATGATATTGATGCCCGTGTGTAGAAGGATCAGGAGCAGGGTGCCAATGATCAGCTTACGGTAAGGGATCGCGTATTTTAAAACACGGCGCAATAGGGGGATGGTGACTTTTGGTTTTTCATCGGCGGCGGTGATCAGGCTGCGGATGCCGCCTCTTCCATGACCTTGCATTGATTACCTCACTGGGTGGAATACCCCCATTATACTCCGGTCGTGAATTGCGCATAGCTAATTACGTTTTCGGGCGTAGATCAAAATCACACCCAGGACAATGGACAGGTACGCCGCGACCACCACCCGGTAAACACCGGGCAGTAAGAATGTTGCTGTATGCGCGGGAATCCACCAGAAGGGGATGGTCTTGCCGACCACAAAGGTGATGAAATCTCCCCAGCGGATCCTGATGTTCAACTCGCCCCAGGATGGATTCTTCCCACTGCTGCGCAATTCGATGTACGTATCGCTGATGCGGTGGGCAGCCATAAACACCGGTCCGAAGGTCAGGTTCATGATTGCGCTGGTGTAAAACGCAATCAGCAATTTTGCGATCCATCCGGAGCCAATCGGGAGGGTACCCGCTTCAACCAGGGCAGAAACGCCAGCGGCGTAGAAACCGAACATGAAGGTAACAGCGACCCCGACCAGCCCCCAGATCAGCACCCGCCAGATCAATCCACGCGGCTGCTGCCATACGCCGACCGCCAGACGGATGGCAAGCAGTTCGCCCAGGGTGGCGAGGAGGGCGAATTTGGTAAAACCCATCAGGTAGGGATGACCGGTGGTAAGCTGAATGAAACCCTGCCTGGTGGAGGGGATGACCATTAACGCTGTCACTGCCAGCAGCGCAGCCAGCCAGAGGATATCTCTTGTTGTGTTTCGTTTCACAGCCGTGAATTCCTTTCGGATGGATGTAAGGTAATCATAGCAGAGATGTTATTTTCATGGCTGTACCAACGTAGAGAGTAACCGGGTGCCGCATATCCTGATTGGGCTGTGGATCACCATCGGTATATCCCGCTTGTAATGAAATGAGATTCTTGCGGATGGGAGAACAATTCTGCGAATTTTACCTTTCTCTTCCATTTTACGCACGAAACGGTTTTGATTCTACCTGTCACCTGTGACATTTGTTTTCGAAACGAAAGGGGTGAACTTGCAGGAATTACCCGAAAAACCATTCATTTTCATGATTAGTTTGCAAATGCATGTAGATAACCACATCAAACCCTAGCTTTGATCAATATACCGCCACGCTGACCTAAACTGAATCGAACTGGAAATTAAAAATCTCGTGATTGGATGATAATTATTGAAATCTGAAAAATCAAAATCTTATTATTCAATTATTTGAGAAAATTTCCTATAATGAGAAATATCATCCCAAACTTTCGGATATAATTCTCTATACAGTTAGTCAATCTTAATTACCATTGTGACATTTTTTTAGGAGGGCTTTAAGCATGGCAAAGTTGACGATCACTGAAGCATTGGCAGAAATTCCCACCATTGAAAAACGAATCGAGAAGAAACACGAATTTATCATCAACTACTTGTACAGGCAATCTTCAGTGAGAGACCCACACGAGAAAGATGGCGGTTCGGCGGTATTAATCTCACGAGAAAAACAGGCAATTCAAGACTTACAATTGCGCCTGATTAGGATCAGATCACTAATTCAAAAAGCCAATTCAGAGAATACGATCACCATCGGTGAGCAAACGAAGTCAATCGTGGACTGGCTCACCTGGAGGCGTGAGGTAGCCCCAAAGCATCAGCGGTTCTTACAGGATCAAATTAGTAAGATCAACCAGATGCGCCAAAATGCAGCTCGCCAGGGAGTAAATGTTACTG
>CAZRKL010000168.1:0-4777 GCA_964600595.1 uncultured Leptolinea sp. | reverse complement strand
CCCCAGCACCATGCTGATTTTCCGTAAAAAATCGGGTTTGCGTTGCCAGGGGGTGTATCCGGCAACCGTTGCAGTCCCCCCTGTTGGATAAAGCAGCCCTCCCAGAATTTTAAGAATGGTTGTTTTTCCCGCCCCATTTGGTCCAATCAAACCGATGACTTCGCCGGATTCGATGCGAAACGAGACATCGCTTACGGCTGGTACTTCGGTAAACGCAGGATGGGTGAGATGCTGAATGGCAGCTCTTAACCCTTCTCCCCTTTCAGGTACACGGTAAATCTTCGTCAGTGCATCCACTTGAATTAATAAATTCTCCATTTATCCTCCAAAATGTTTATAGATTTATTCTACAACTCTGGTGCATAAATGGAGAGTTTGTTTATGATTATTGCTGGCGATACCGTTTATCTGGAGTTATGCAAGTTATGCTGAATTAATATTGTCATTTATGGAGTAAAGGCTAGTAAATAAATGTAGGGTTACCTTAACCTCTGTTGCAGCAGGTCAATTATTTGTTGGGCAATATTTTCTTGTTCTGTGAGAGTTGTCAACCAGCGGTCAGCCGCATATCCAATATCTTCATCTTCAGGTGGCGTATCAAGTGTGTGGCGGATATCACTCTTCATACCTGCATCCAGCTGTAATAACATTCGTAGAATTGACATGATGCTGTAACCGGATGTACGCAACATACGAATGATCCGTAAACGGGCAATCTCAGTTTGCCCGTAACGCCGGTAACGTGAATGGGCATCCCGTGGAACAGTCAGTAGATTATTATTTTCCCAATTCCGCAGCATGTCGCAGGTGACATTTAACTTTCGGGCAATTTCACTAATACGATAAGTCTGCTGGGTATCTTCGATAGGCTGACCATTTGCCCAGTTCGCAACCAGGTCAGCGGCAGCTTCTGCCTGTGCCAGTTCAGAGCGAACAAGTACCAGATTCTTATAAGCAAGCTGCAAGGCTTCTCCCAAATCACCGGTAGCTGCCACTTTTACCAGGTTGGTTAATGACCTGCGGATGATCTTGCCGGGGAAAGTGGTATGCAAAGCCAGCCAGGCAAGGCGCATTTGGTCCAAATGGTCCTGCGTGTACAAACGGTATCCATTGCCAGAACGGGGAATGGCGGGGAGCAACTTCCATTGCTCGTACATCCGCACCGTATTGGGGTGACAACCGATTATCTTAGCGATCTTTGATGTGGATAAGCGGTGGTAAGGCATGGTGCTATTGTAATCTTGTTTTTTTAAAGATAAATTTACTGCATCCAAGCAATTCGATAAAAAAAGAAGGTCCGCTGCGTTTAATACAACAATTGTTTAATAAGGCTGAAGTTCGTCCTAAACTATTCTTCTTACTGCAAAGGAACCACCGGTAAACCTTTCCAGGAGTTGTTTGAGTTCGCCCAGCGCGGTTTCGATGATGTTTGCACCCATCGGATCTTGTGATTCCATGGTAATTAGCAGATGGGTAGCATCCATCCCCGCTGCACTTTCCACGCTCTGACGCCAGCACCATCTTCGTGCCAATACCAAGCCTGCTTCATCCATGAAGATAACTTCACCAGGTTCTGGCGGACCGGGTGCATCTTCACCTAAAGGATTAAAGTGTTCACTGCCATCTGCAAGGCAGACGGTTACCATCCCGGTAACCTGTTTCAAGTCAATAGCCGCTACAGGAAGCGCATACCGGATGCTGATGAGATTGCAGCAATCCACGATAACATTGATGCCAGGGATATCCCCTTTTTTGGTGAGTCTGCGTAAAAGGGCTTCCGCAGCGCTGCGATATTGGGTTGGATCCACACCAAACTGTCGAAAAGCAGCCCGCCATCCGGCAAGGGTGGGCAAATCTGACAGAGGCTGGTTTCCGATACGGTCTTTGACAGCAGCCTGTTCCTGCCTGTACAGCAGAGCAAGTTCATCTGGTGAGGGCAGATTTTTGATATTCTCGCCCAACATTGCGACTCCACTCAGGTTGGGAAACCTGTCTAGAATATCTGGATGATATTGAAATGGTATGGTATTCAAAGAATTCTCCCATTATGATATGAGATAGTATAGCGAAAAAAGATATGGAGGCAAATGGTATCTTTCAGGAGGCGAGTTCAAAAACACAGCTATTGCAGTTACCATTGGCAATCAGAGAGATTGTCCTTACCGTTGATTTAGCTGTAAGCTCCAACGCCAATCTATCCAATTCGCATAATAAGGGATGGGTATCAACCATTTTTCGGTATGGGCAGATATTCAGGTTGACTCGTGAGCATCCGGAATGTATCTCCCATTTTGCTTGGTAACCGAGTTTGTTCAATTCCTGGATGAGGCTGAGAATTCGCAGCGCAAAGGATGGCTGGCTGTTTTTTCCGCCCATTAACAACTGTTCTGCCAACCTTCTCATTACCTGCTCGCGATATTGGGCAGGAAGATCATTGATCTCATTTAGTACCGTAGAGAGTAAAGTCGCAATGGCAGAGGGATGATTTTTCAGTGGGCGTCGAAATACCCGTGCAGGGCGACCGCGGGGTTCGGTCTTGCAGATTTCGATCACTTCCACAGCGCCTGAATGAAGCATTGCCTGTAGATGGTATCGGATATCCGCGTGGGTAAGATGCAGCTCAGCGGCAATCTCAGCAGCAGTAGCCTGGGTACGTATTTCCAAATAGTTCAAAATCAAATCAGGGGTAGATACGCTCATCCGTAACAATAATAACGCAAAAACTCATTTACGTTAATATCCATTGACATACAGGTTCCGTCTGCTAGAATACATTTGCACCATTCTGGTGTATCTTTTGAAGTGGAGTGAATCCGCATGAATGAAGGTTTAAATTCCCCTGGTGTTGAAATCCCCCCCGATTTGCAGAGTCATGTCGCCATTACCACAATAGACCGCATCTACAACTGGAGCCGGAGAAATTCCCTCTGGCCAATGATGTTTGGTCTGGCTTGCTGCGCCATTGAGATGATCTGCACCGCGGCCAGCAGATATGATTTTTCCCGCTTTGGCATGGAAGTAATGCGGCCGAGTCCACGTCAGGCAGATTTCATGCTCGTTTCAGGAACTGTTACTAAAAAGATGGTTCCCCAGATCGTCCGCTTATATAACCAGATCGCAGAACCTCGCTATGTTGTAGCGATGGGTGCCTGCGCTTCTGGGGGCGGACCTTTCAAAGAAGGGTACTCAGTCGTTCCTGGAGTCGATCGATTTATTCCGGTGGATGTATATATCCCGGGATGCCCACCCACTCCACAGGCGTTGCTAAATGGACTGATCACGCTGCAGAAAAAAATTGACACACAGCGTTTGAAAGATGCATCCTGGTATAAAAAGGGTGAATCCATTCCTGTACCCATCCCGGTTCTTGGACCAGACCTCATCAACCCTGATCAGATGGAATTGATCAAAACCGTTCTGAAGCGGCAGGCTGATGCGGAAGCAAAAGCGAAATTGGTAGAGATCCCAACAGAATCTGGTGAAGAGGCTTAGGAGGATAAGATGACAGAAGCACCCGTAATGGAACCCAAAGTCTTAACTCCAGCAGAAGAGTACCTCGAAACAAAGGGAGAAAAAGATCCCCGTCCTGGCTTTGAGGGTTATCTGGTTTCAGCCGACAATTTGCTAGCGGTGGCAGCCGAACTCAAAGAAAAATTTGGATATGACACCCTCACATCGGTCACTGCGCTGGATAGTTATCCAGATGATCGAATGGATGCGGTTTATCACTTCCGCAAACTGACCGGGGGTTCTCCTCTGGAAATTAAAGTGCCGCTGGGCAGAGAAAAACCCACCGTTCCTTCCCTGGTACCTCTCTATCGCGGCGCCGAGCTTCAAGAGCGGGAAGTGTATGACCTGATGGGCATACACTTTAGTAATCATCCCGACCTCCGCCGTGTTTTAACATGGGAAGGCTTCCACGGTCATCCGTTACGGAAAGATTGGAAAGAACCCTTTTATGAAGAAGAAGCAAAGCCTTATAAATCCCGCTGGCCAGAGGGCAAGGCGCAGCGCATAGAAGATGCAAATCCATTCAAAGATAATCTGCAATACCCAATGGGATTTGATCCTGACCAGTGGGAAGCAGATAATGACCGTGCCTTATATGAGTCGCTGAAAATGCATTTCCCGCAGGGCGATGAAATGCTCAAGACAGACAAAATCGTCATCAATCTCGGTCCGCAGCACCCATCTACGCATGGGGTTTTCCGCATGGTGGCTGTAATGGATGGTGAAACCATTGTTGATCTTAAACCCGCCATGGGCTACTTGCACCGCAATCATGAAAAGATTGGGGAAAGGAATACTTTCCTCCAGATCATGCCTTTCACTGACCGCCTGGATTACATCTGTTCCATGTCCAACAATTTTGGATATGCGCTGGCTGTGGAAAAATTGATGGGAATCACTCCCCCGGAACGAGCTGAATATATCCGGGTAATTATGGCTGAGCTGACTCGCATCAACAATCATCTGATTGCCATTGGATTCCTCCTCAACGACCTCGGAGCCTTTTTTACTCCGGTACTTTACGCGTTTGTGGAACGTGAACTGATCATGGATATCTTTGAAGGTGTGTCTGGTTCGCGCATGATGTGTAATTACTTCCGCTTTGGCGGTGTGGTTCGTGATATTCAACCGGAAGTGATGAAGAAGATCAAGGAATTGGTTGCGCGCTTGCCGGGCAAGATTGATGAGCTTGATAAATACTTGACCGACAGTGAAATCATCCGCGTGCGTACAGAAGGGGTAGGTATCTTATCCGCGGAAGATGCCG
>CAZRKL010000167.1:0-4824 GCA_964600595.1 uncultured Leptolinea sp. | reverse complement strand
GTAATGGAGCGAAAACCCAGCAGCAGCCCGCCGGCTGTGGCAATCCCGATCAGACCGAGCGAGTAGCCGCTGTTGGCTGCAATCGTCTGCTGCAGTTTCAGACTCAAAGTGGAGAGAATGATCCCCTCACCCGAAAACTGCACCACCAGAAAAAGGATGAAGACCACCCAGACCTGCAGTGGCAGCACCCGAAGTTTGGATATAAGCGACCCGTCGTTCGAAATATACCCCGGTTCGGATAGCACATCCATTGCCCGGCGGGTATCGGGTACAAAACGTAACGCAAGGAACATGCCCGCCAATGGAAAAAGGCTGCAAACCAGCATGGCGGTTTTATAACCGAGCAAATCGACCAGAAATCCGCCAAGGATGGGACCTGCCGCGAGCCCGACCATATACCAGGCTGTCATCCGCCCGGTATAGGCGCCGCGGGTGGCAGGCTGACTGAGATCGATCACCATCGAGAGCGCGCCGATATTGATAAACATCCAGGCGATACCCCACAGAATCCGCGCCATAACGAGAGGCACCAATCCATGCACCAGGCCATAAGCTGCCGTGGAGAGGAAGGCGAACACCATCCCCAGCAGGAAGGGTTTGCGGCGTCCCCAGCGATCAATGACGTATCCGGCTAGGGGATTACCGGGTATGCGGATCAGGCGGTGGATACTGAGGATCAAACCAAGATTGAGAAGGGTAAGCCCGGCATCCGCGTAGTGGGTGGGCAGGACAGCAAAGAGGGAGAGATCTCCAACCAGCGACAGGCAGACAGCAAATCCAATTTTATTGACCGTGGTGAGGTTGCGCGCATCATTGTTCATTCGTTAATGATACATTTTTTCCTAAATCCCGCTCTGTATAATGTCCTTCTACCTTTGTTTGTAATCGCATTGAGGATGTTCTACACTTTTTCCATTACAGGTGAAGGAGGAAGTATGAACAAGTCAGGCAGAATCCAAAAGTTTTTATTAGGCAGTTTATTAATGTTCGTTGTCATGGGTTGCCAGGTTGCCGGGTACAGTATTTCCAAGACCGGGGAAGAACAAAACCAGGTTGAACCCACCATTGAAGTACTTCCAACAGCTACAGCACTACCAAGCAGCACACCAGAACCACCCACCGCAGAACCACCCCCGGTTGAAACGCCCACACAGGAACCGCCGCCAACAGAGCCAACTGCAACACCCACGCAGGAGATTGTTCATACAGATTTTCCACCCAGTAGTGTTCCCTTTGGATTCCTTGTCTATGATGTCTCTTCCAAGGAGACCGCCAACGAGAAACGTGCTCCTTATGGAGATTCATATAAAATCAACCGGCTTGAGCGGCCTTTTCTGGAGGATATGACATATATACCCGATCTGGATATCAAGACATATAACTTCCTGCAATCCGGTAAATGGACCTTTGTATCGATGGAGCTGATCGGTAGCAACCCCAACAACGAGATCGGAATCCAATATGGGATTGAACTCGATAGAGATCGGGATGGCTTTGGAGATTACCTGATTCTAGCCAAACCTCCATTCAATAAAGAATGGTCCACCGAGGGCGTGCAGATCTGGCAGGATGAGAATCATGATACCAGTGGGGTATCTTCAGTAAAAAGCGACGCTCCGGTAGCTGGTGACGGGTACGAGAAGCTGCTGTTTGACGGCGGAATTGGTGATGACCCTGACCTTGCATGGGTGCGCATTAATGCCGGCACAAGATCTACCGTGCAATTTGCTTTTAAGCGAACTTTCCCATCCAACAGCTACATGCTGGGTGTATTCGCTGATGCGGGGATAAAAGATCCGCTGAAATTAGATTACATTGATCGATTCAGCGAATCAGAAGCTGGTTCTCCAATCCGGGGGAATGATTTTTATCCCCTAAAATTATTGTGGGGCATGGATAATACCTGCCGGGATGCGATGAATTTTGAGATGAGCGGACTGGAACCGCAGGGATGTCCGCGAACCGAACCTACACCAAAACCCAAGGCACCAGGCCCAACTCAACCTCTGGGGTGTCAACCACCTCAGGGAGGCTGTCCTTATGGCTGGGCAGGTGAGCCATTCTGCGTCTGTATTCCAGGCTAATCGAGTAGTAAGCACCTTCTCGACTTTCATCAAAGTAAAGAAACAAGCCATCATTTTTACTGATGGCTTGTTTCTTTTACCAGAATTTCTCCGGTAATCATGCACCCTATGGTATCTGAACGGATATTCAACCGTGGGTACGGTTGAATTCTCAAATGAATTGATATACACTCTTACCATAACAGGAGGAGATATGAACAGGCGAGCCAGATTCATTTACATGCTGGCCGCCGCCGTCCTTTTACTCATCATCATGGCATGCCAGGTTGCTGGCTTCAACATCTCACGCGCGGGGGAAGGATCGACGGAAGCCCAGCCAACCTTTGAAATTATTCCATCTGACACACCATGGCCGACAGAAACACCTGAGCCACCCACTGCCGAGCCGCCCACCGCCGAACCACCCACTGCAGAACCACCACCTGAAGCCACCCCCACCATCGAGATCATCCATAATGATGTTCCACCCGGCAGTGTACCCTTCGGTTTCCTGGTTTATGATGTGCCATCCAAAGACACAGCCCCCGAGAAACGCGCCCCGTACGGTGATTCTTACAAGATCAACCGCCTGGAGCGGCCTTTCCTGCAGGATATGACTTATATTCCTGATGTCGATATCAAAACATACAATTTCCTGCAATCAGGCATGTGGACATTCGTCTCCATCGAGCTGATCGGTACCAATCCGAACAACGAGGTGGGTATCCACTACGGGGTGGAGATCGACAAAGACCGCGACGGATACGGAGATTACCTGATTCTAGCGAAGCCGCCATTTACCCAGGAATGGAGCACGATCGGGGTGCAGGTCTGGCAGGACCAGAACCATGACACCGGTGGGTTGTCATCCACCCGGTCTGACGGTCCAATGGATGGAGACGGCTATGAAAAACTGCTGTTCGATGGGGGCGTTGGAGACGATCCTGACCTGGCATGGGCACGTATGAATGCCGGAACACGTTCCACGATGCAGTTCGCCTTCAAGCGGGCATTCCCGGCTAGCAGCTATATGCTGGGTGTGTTCGCTGATGCAGGAATGAAAGACCAGACAAAATTGGATTTCGTGGACCGTTTCAGCGAGTCCGATGCCGGCTCACCCATCCGCGGGAATGACTACTATCCGTTGAATATGCTGTGGGGGGTGGATAATACCTGCCGGGATGCGATGAATTTCGAACTGACCGGTCTGGAACCGCAAAGCTGCCCGCGTGAGGAACCAACACCCAAACCAGGCACGCCCACGCCATCTGAAGTGGTTTGCCAGCCACCAACCTGGTGCACAGGACAATGGTATGTCTGGCATCAGGATACCTGCTGGTGCGAAATCATCCTTTACTAGTCTAACTAAACCCAAAAAGAGCCATCCTGGTTGGATGGCTCTTTTTTGTTAATCATCTTTGAGGATCTCTTCAAGGAGCATCTGCGTGCGCAGTGAATCCCAGGCTGATGTAAGCGGCTGTGCACGGGTATTTACACAGTCTAGGAAGTAATCTATCTCCGGTTTGAAACCGCGTCCGGTGAAAGTATCTTTGCCCGAATCATAATCCTCACGCCAGTTACGCTGCTCATCGCCTTGTGAGATCCTAAGCCGCTGAAAAGCATCCACCTCCAACGTAAGCCCATCGCCTGCCAGGAGATAATGTTCGCGCCACTGCCCGGCGCGCATGGTGGTGACCACCTGGGCAATTCCGCCATCATCGAGGGCGATGAGCGCTGTCGCGCCGGTGAAATAGCCATCCGAACGGATTTCACGATGCACCACACGACCCTCTCCGCAATAGAAGCGAAGCGCATCCACCAGGTGGATGGTATCGTCATACATATGCGCCCGGGCAGCATCATGGAATGGATGGGTACGCAGTTTCGTGAATACTGCCTGCTCGACCTTACGATTGCCCCAGTATTCCCGGGCACGCTGATGGAGGGGAGCGTACCTGCGATTAAAACCCACCATCAATATCCGTTGAGAGGCATCAGCCAGTTCGGCAAGTTCACGGGTTTCACCCGGTGAGAGCGTGACGGGTTTTTCTGCAAACACATCCACCCCGTGCGTAAGGAGGATTTTCACCAGTTCATGATGGGTGTGTGACGGGGTAAGAACGAAAGCCGCGTCGGGACGCCATGAAAGGATGTCATCCACGCTTTCGGCGGTGAACTGGATGCGGAAATTCGCTTTCGTCTGCGCAACCGTTTGCGGAGTGCGGGAGTAGATAATGAGGTGATTGTTTGGGTCTGAAGCCAGAATGGGCAGGTAATATTTTTGCGCTATTCCGCCCAAACCCAGTACGGCTATCTTCATCGTTCCTCCTTTCTGGGATGGCAATTCATATTTACAGTATACACAATGGGAAAAGGGTGTACATTAAGAGCAAGATACCACATCAGGCACGATCATTGCTACTCTGAATTATTATCTTAACATGTCCTTTATTGCGCAGTTACTGGTAAAGTGATACAAAAGGGGTGATGAACATGCCGCAGAAAGAAAACGATCCTCTGGAAGAACCGGGCACTCAGAACGAGATTATCTCACTGGTGGCGCATGAGTTGAAAAATCCGCTGGTATCCATCAGGGGTTACGCGGAGATTCTCCTCGCGGGCGCAGCCGGGGAAGTTAATCAGCAGCAATCTGGATTTTTACGGACCATTCTGAATAATACTGACAGGATGGCAGAACTGATTAATGATTTGCTGGATGCATCCAAGCTGGACACCGGACGGGTGAAGGTGGTAGTTTCGC
>CAZRKL010000166.1:1480-4904 GCA_964600595.1 uncultured Leptolinea sp. | reverse complement strand
GATTTTTTGTAGTGAATCCACCCTGACCACCTATTTATAGAATTAACATTGCATCGCCAAATGAAAAGAAACGATATCTCAGTCGAATCGCTTCCTGGTACGCCGCCAGAATATTTTCCCGCCCAGTGAATGCGGAGACAAGCATTAAGAGCGTTGACTTTGGCAGATGAAAATTCGTGATCATCGCATCCACAACCCTAAACTTGTAACCTGGCAAAATAAATAGGTTTGTGTCCCCTTCAAAAGGGTGAATCGGTTGATCGTTTGAATTGCTGGCTGCGCTCTCGATGGTCCTGACGGAGGTTGTACCTACGGCGATGATCCTTCCACCAGCTTGTTTCGTTTCATTTATCAATCTCGCAGCATCTTCACCCAGGCTGCACCATTCGGTGTGAATTCTGTGTTGGTTTGCTTCGGCTTCGGTCACCGGTGTAAAAGTATCCAACCCAACCTGAAGATTAACATACGCCGTTTGAATACCCTGGCTCTGAAGTTTATCCAATAGTTCCGGCGTGAAATGTAATCCTGCTGTTGGAGCAGCGGCGGATCCGGGTTTATGGGCATAAACCGTTTGGTATCTTTCCGGGTTTTCCAGACTGGTGTGAATATAGGGTGGAAGGGGGACATGACCAATCTTTTCCAGATATGGTTCAATCTGATCTTCAAACTTGATAAGCCTGTTAAATCCATCCAGCACTTCGATGACTTCGCCACCTGGAGCACCATCAATAATAAAGTGTCGCCCGGGTTTCATTCCACTACCGCCAACCACTGCTTCCCATTCGAGGATGGACCGTTTTCTAATCAACAGGATTTCTACTTTTCCACCGCCAGGAAGCTTCTGTGCGAACAATCGGGACCTTAAAACCCTGGTTTCGTTCATTACAAGTAGATCGCCCGGTTTTAGGAATTTGCCAATATCCCAAAAAGTGATATGCGCGTAGCTGTTGTAAGAGCGATCTAGGACAAAACATCTTGAGCTATGTCTGGGTTCAAGGGGTGTCTGAGCTATTAACTCTTGTGGAAGGTCGTAATTGAAATCAGCTGTTAACACTTGGGTCTAATCGAAAAGACTGGGTTGAGGTGTCGTTGTAGGCGGGTTGTAAGCAATATTCAGATGACGGTATGCCAATTCAGTGGCAATCCTCCCTTGCGGAGTCCGGTCTAAAAAACCTAACTGAAGCAAATATGGCTCTACCACATCCATAATTGTGTCTGGTTCTTCGCTTATCGAGGCAGATATTGTGTTCAGACCAACTGGTCCGCCATTATATTTATTAATGACAGTAGATAAAACCTTTCGGTCAATATCATCCAGACCCAGCGGATCAACATTCAACAGGTTGAGCGCCTCTTCTGTAACCCTGCCAGAAATGGCTCCATCTCCGCGTACTTCGGCATAATCACGTACGCGCCGCAACAAGCGAAGGGCAACTCGGGGTGTTCCACGGGAACGGCGGGCAATTTCTTCAACACCTTTTTTATCAGCAGTAACACCGAGTACACCAGCTCCCCTAGCTACAATTTTCTCCATTGATGGGTGATCATAATAATCTAACCGGTGTTGAACTCCGAATCGTGCCCTGAGGGGTGCGGTAACCAAAGCCAATCGGGTTGTTGCCCCAATAACAGTGAATCTGGGTAAATTCAACCGAATGGAGCGGGCGGTTGGTCCTTTACCAGTGACTATATCAATAACAAAATCCTCCATGGCAGGGTATAGAATTTCTTCTACAGCCTTACCCAATCGGTGGATTTCATCGATAAACAAGATATCTCCAGCTCGCAAATTTGAGAGTATTGCCGCGAGGTCACCCGCTCTTTCAATAGCTGGCCCGGATGTGACTTTGATGTTTACACCCATTTCATTGGCTAAAACATGCGCGAGGGTGGTTTTTCCTAATCCCGGCGGACCATAGAATAACACATGGTCCATTGCTTCATGCCGTTTTATTGCGGCACTGATTAAGATGGATAAATTCTCACGAACCTGATCCTGTCCAATCACATCTTTTAATAATTTCGGACGGATCGCATTATCCAGACGATCATCAGGTTTCTTTTCAGGGTTCAGTAGTCTTGTGTTTGTGTCAGCCATCGGTTTTGATTATACCTGCAACTGCTCAACTTCATTGCTTAAAAAAAGCTATAATTAATGCATCCTGCGTTAGGAGAATTCTGCATGTCAAATGTTTATGCGTCAGAACACCCACTGGTTGCACATAAGTTATCAATATTACGAGACAAAACCACAGATCATCGAAAGTTCAGGGAGTTGGTGAAAGAATTAGCCACCCTCTTAATTTATGAGGCGACCGCGAACATACCGCTTACACCAATTCAGGTGACCACACCAATGGGTGTGGCAAATAGTTTTGAAATGACCGACCGTATTGGTCTGGTTCCAATACTACGGGCAGGTCTGGGCATGGTCGAAGGTGCATGGGAACTGCTTCCCTCTGCTGAAGTCTGGCATATCGGATTGTATCGGGATGAAAAGACATTACGCCCGGTTCAGTACTACAATAAACTTCCGCTGGAACCAACTGTGTCAATTTGCCTTATTCTGGATCCCATGCTGGCGACAGGAGGCAGCGCGACAGCAACTGTTGAAGTATTAAAAAAGTGGGGAGTCAAAAATATCAAATTCGTAGGCTTGATCGGAGCACCCGAAGGGATTAAGACCCTGCAAAATGCCCATCCGGATGTCCCGATCCACCTTGCTGCCATCGATGAAAAATTGAATGAGATCGGGTATATCATTCCCGGCTTGGGAGATGCCGGTGATCGTCAGTTTGGAACCGCATAAAATATCTATTTGATTTTTAGAGAAACCAGTAACAAGGTATCCTGTTACTGGTTTCTTTTTGATTTATTCGTAATATATTTCGAGTTATTTGGCAGCAGCTTTAACTATTGCAGGAAAGTCTGCAGGTTTTAGGGATGCTCCACCAACCAAAGCTCCATCCACCTCAGATTGGCTAAAATATTCAGCGGCATTCGCCCCGGTGACAGATCCTCCGTACAGTATCCGAATTTTCTCAGAAAGATCTTTACCAAATAGTTGTGCAAGCGCAGGACGGACAATCTTTCCAGTAACATCATTTGCGATTTGTGGATTGGCAGCCTTCCCTGTACCAATAGCCCAGACAGGCTCATAGGCAACAACAAGATTGGAGGCTTGTTCATTGGACAACCCCTTCAATCCCTGTAGTATCTGGCGGGTGATTACATCGGCAGTCTGGTTATATTCATTTTCTGCCAGGGTTTCGCCCACACACACGATAGGGGTAAGTCCTGCTGCTAATGCGGCAAAAACTTTTTTATTAACTGTCTCATCGGTCTCGCCAAAATAAGCGCGACGTTCGGAATGGCCAATGATGACATACTTACAAAATTCTGCCACCATGGCAGGGGATACTTC
>CAZRKL010000166.1:0-1470 GCA_964600595.1 uncultured Leptolinea sp. | reverse complement strand
ACATAGCAGCAATACTTAACAGTGAGGTAAAGGGTGGGCAAAGGACAATTTCCACCCCAGCGATACTTCGCAATTCTGTTAGCATATCTGAAACCAACTGGCGGGCTTCATCTGCTGTTTTGTTCATCTTCCAGTTACCTGCTACAAAAGGTGTTCTCATATATAATCTCCACTTCTATTAGAAGAATACTTTATTAATTAACGGACAAGTGTTGATTATATCAGCCACATTTCGTTGCAGCAAATAAAAACAGCTCCCATGAGTTATGGAAGCTGTTAAATGAGATTTAGTTGATCTTACCTGATCTGTGGCACTAGCCAGAAGGCATCGTCTCCGGTGGCACTTCCGTTCGCATGCACAGTCAGATAGAAAATTACTTTCTCGTCTTTCAAAAAGGACAGGTCTTCTTCAATCCTGGTGATGGATTTATCGTAAACTTCGTTCCAGATACCGAGATTTTCAGTATCCTCACCAACAATGCGGTAGTCTATTCTAAAGTCCACATCACATTTAGTTGCATCCTTCATACAGCCGATGGTCGCAGTTAATATGTCTCCATCAGCAATGACAATGGGTGGGAACTTGGCGGTTATCTCACCATTCTTAACCTGCTGCGGGCGGACCCACAACGCGGGTTCATCATCCTGTCCACCTTTTTCAATATATGGTCTTTTGACATATATCACACTGCCCGCTGACGATGAGCTATTTCCGGGGCAAGGTAGAACCTGATCATCGTTACTCCATTCGGCCAGGCAGTAATTACTGTAAAAGCTAAATGGGGTGTCGTATTCAGAAGGGGCTGACTTCTTTACATTGATCTTCACCCAAAATGCTTGATCAGCGTAAGCCCCAAAACCGAACCGGCTTCCATTCCCTGATCGCAGCATCCAGAATCCCTGGTAGGTTCCTTTTTCGTCTGGTGCTGTCAAGTAAACCGCGACATCAATTGTGCTTCCTGGTGCAACACTATCGGTCAGAGGTACTTCTTTGTCGCCATCCATCCTGTCTCCACTGACAAAAACCAGGTCGTAATCTTTTGTCCAGGAGCATGTACCTACATTTTTTAACCGCCAGATTTTATAGAAGGACTCTTCTGGCAGCATAACTTCATCATCTTCTATTGTGACATCTGCAATAAATTGCGCGGCGTTACAAGGTACGGGGATGGGAGTCTTGGTGGGCGGCACTGGGGTATTTGCCGCGGTTGAAGTAGGCATCGGTGTCTGGGTTGCTTCAGGCGTTAGGGTCGGCAGTGGTGTTGATGTGACCAATGCTTCTTGTGTCTTTTGCGCAACGTAAGTTTCGATCACAGAATAGGTTAATTGAGCCACTATCGTCTCAGCTGCCTGCGTGTAATATGCGCCCGGATTGGCGTTTCCTCCCTGGGTTATTGGGAGATTGCATCCGCTTAAAATCATAGTGAATGCTGTTAGTAGAACAGCGCTGATAGCAAATTTTGATTTCAT
>CAZRKL010000165.1:0-4966 GCA_964600595.1 uncultured Leptolinea sp. | reverse complement strand
ATACCCATTAGAGCTACAGTATCATATCCATCCGCAATTATTTCATCCCTGAATTGATAGATCTCTGGAACTAAATCACGCGATGTTTTGGGAAGAAACAACCATCCGAGTCTTTTCTGAATTTCGAGCTGGCTTTCACTATCCTCCGTCCATAGGGAGGCATCTTGATCAAACATGCGCTCAATAAAACGGGCATCTTTGAGCAAAGCCAGCCTCGCCTGAGTTTCACCATACAGATTCCCTGATTGTTTAAGATATTCTTTTCTGCGTTTTTCAATTGAATTCAGGCAGGTCGTGTAAGCATCCGAAAACGACTTTAATCCCTCTTCTTCCAGTTCTTTCGTTACATCCTCTATATTGATCCCAATAGCAAGCAGCTGGTTAAAGATGTTTTCAGCCTGGTCAATATCTTTAGAAATCTTATCTTTGATCTCGGCGTGATCCAGCAAAGCGTCCAGGGTTTGAGGTGGCACTGTATTAACAGTGTTCTTACCAATTAGCTCTTCCACGTAAATCACATCGCGGTAGTTCGGATTCTTGGTGCTGGTTGAAGCCCATAATGGTCTTTGGAATTTTGCACCCATCTTCTCGAGGTCTTTAAACCGTTTTGAACTTGCGTATTTCTGGTAGAGCTTGTACGCCAATTTAGCGTTTGCGATGGCAGCTTTACCAAACAGGTTCTTTCTTTTATCCGGATCACTACTTTCGCCAGTAAGGTTTTCGAGATACCCGTCAATTTTCGTATCCACCCTGGAAACGAAGAACGATGCAACAGATGCAATCCCTTCCACAGGTTGAGAAGCCGCTACTCTTTTCTCCAGTCCGGAAAGAAACGCTTCAATTACTTCTACATAGCGTTGGAGCGCGAATATGAGCGTAACATTTACATTGATACCATCTGCAATGGCATCTGTAACTGCGGTTAAGCCCTCTTTCGTTGCTGGAATTTTTATCATGAGGTTGGGCATGCCTATTGCGTTCCACAACCGTTTGGCCTCTTTGAAGGTTCCTTCTGCATCCCTGCATAAGTAAGGATTTACTTCAATGGAGACATATCCATCTTTACCATGAGTATTCTGATAAACAGGTAAAAACATCTCTGCTGCCCGGCGGATGTCTTCTTGTGAAAGTGCATCAAAGATCTGCTGTGAGTTCAAACCAGCCCACGTCATAGTCTGAATAGCCGGATCGTAATCATCACTCTTTGATATAGCGTTATTGAATATCGTGGGATTTGAAGTTACTCCATAAATCTTTCCTTGTTCTATCCAGGATTGCAAATCACCATTATTCAAAATCTTCCGCTGGATATTGTCATACCAGATGGATTGTCCCAAACCAAATAATTGTGTACTACGATTCATAATCCCCTCATTAATAATTTGATTCGATAGATTTTACTTTTGAGATTCTGCGTAAATAACGTTCTTCATTTACCGGTATTGCTTGAAGAAATGATTTTACGAGGTCCCGAGCCAGTTCGACACCAATAACTTTTCCTCCAAGGCAAAGGACATTCATGCCATCATGTTCCACTCCCTGATGTGCACTATACGTGTCATGGCAGACAGAAGCATAAATACCCCTGACTTTATTGGCAGCGATACATACACCAATCCCAGAACCACAGATGGCAATTCCCCTATCTGCTTCGCCGCTCTGAACCGATGCCGCGACTTTTGCTGCGAAATCCGGAAAATCCACCCGGTCTTCATTATTTGTTCCAAAATCAATGACTTCATGCCCGAGTGATTTCACAACCTCAATAACAGTATTCTTTAGAACGAATCCAGCATGATCAGTTCCAATGGCTACGCGCATTCTATTTCCTTTCTCCAATCAGCCTACGCGCTTCTTCAAGAACATGTTCAACGGTCAATCCGTAGTTCTTAAATAATTCTTTGTAAGGTGCTGATGCGCCATATCGATCGATCCCAATAACCGTGCCGGAATCACCCACCCAGTCCTTCCAACCTATCGTCGATCCTGCTTCGACAGCCACACGAGCTTTAATATTCTCCGGGAACACAGATCGTTGGTAGTCTTTATTTTGTTTTCTAAATAATTCCCAGCTCGGGAAAGAAACCAGCCGTACGTTAATGCCTTCTTTCGCCAGAATTTCGCCTGCTTCCACAATTAATCCGACCTCTGATCCTGATGCCATAAGAATGATATCAGGCTTCATTTCGCCCATATCCGCCAGAATGTAAGCACCCTTCTCAAGGTTATCCGCGCCCGCGTAAATCGTTCGGTCTAATGTGGGCACTGCTTGCCTGGTAAAAATCAGGGCGGTAGGACCATGTTGGTTCTCGATAGCGGTTTTCCAGGCGAATGTGGTCTCGTTGGCATCCGCAGGACGAATGGTTACCAGATTGGGAATGACTCGGAGTGCAAGTAAATGTTCGACTGGTTGGTGGGTTGGTCCGTCTTCACCCAAGCCAATACTGTCATGGGTAAATACCCAAATACTATTTAAATGTGAAATTGCCGAAACTCGCAGAGCACCACGCATATAATCTGAAAATACCAGGAAGGTGGCGCCATATGGTCTTACTCCACCGTGATATGCCATTCCGTTTACCACTGCCGCCATACCGTGTTCTCGAACCCCAAAGTGGAAATTGCGTCCATCACGTGTAGCAGATTGAAAAGCCGGCATGTTTTGCAGCCAGGTATTATTCGATGGAGCCAGATCTGCTGAACCACCCAGCAATTCAGGCATCTTTTCAGCAATTGCATTCAATACTTTGCCAGAGGCAGCCCGGGTAGCCATCCCTTTCACATCAGGTGGGAATACGGGTAAATCCATATCCCAATCAGATGGAAGTTCTCCAAGCGACCGGCGGATGATCTCTGCGCCTTCATCGGGATAAGAGTTCTTGTATCTCTGCAGGATTTCATTCCATTCACGTTCAAGTGCGGCACCCTTCTCCACCGCGGTCCGGAAGTGATTGAGCATATCATCAGGAACAAAGAACTTTTCTTCATTTTCCCAACCCAGTTTTTTCTTTGCACCGAGAAGTTCTTCTTCACCGGGCGGTTCTCCATGAGCCTTACTGGTGTCCTGCCTGGTAGGTAAGCCATATCCGATGTGGGTCCGGCAAATAATCAGGCTTGGACGGAGGTCTAGCTTAGCTTTATTGATCGCGTCATCAATTTCAGCAACATTATTTCCATCTTCAACATTCAAAACCTGCCAGCCATAAGCTTCGAACCGTTTTCCGCGTTCTTCAGTGAATGCCAGATCCGTTGAGCCGTCAATCGTAATTCGGTTATCATCATAAAGGTAGATCATTTTCGATAACTTCAAATGCCCGGCAAGAGATGCCGCTTCAGCGGTTACACCTTCCATTAGATCGCCATCAGTAACAATCGCGTAAACGTAGTGATCGATCATCTTATAATCAGGTTTATTAAACTCCGCTGCCAGGTGTGCTTCGGCTATAGCCATACCTACACCATTACTAAAACCCTGCCCCAGTGGACCAGTGGTTGTTTCAACTCCGGGTGTCACACCATATTCAGGATGCCCCGGGGTGATACTACCCCATTGCCGGAAACGTTTTAATTCATCCATACTGACCGCGTATCCACTGAGATGTAACAAAGCGTATAAGAGCATCGAACCATGCCCACCCGATAGGATAAAGCGGTCCCGATTGAACCATTGCGGATTTTCTGGATTGTGACGCAGATGTTTCATCCAGATGGTGTAAGCCATGGCGGCTGTTCCCATGGGTAAACCCGGATGCCCCGAGTTTGCTTGCTGTACACCATCCACTGCAAGGAACCGGATCGCATTTATTGCCTTATCCTGTTGGGTTGTATTGGCTGTCATCATGTCTCCTGGAGAATTACAGAATCATTAAATTTTACCATGTATGCGGTTAATTAAAATATTAGGCGCCCGTTTTATCATAACGGGCGCCTAATTCTAAGACTGTCAAGAAATTACACGCTGGGTGGGTAATTTATCTCATTTAATAATGAAACTAGCAATTCTTCAGATGCGGGTGGTTCATATGTAATCGTCACAAGTTTACGATCCAACTCAGCATCAACCAGTTTGACACCTTCCATATCAGTTAGTTCAGTTTTGATGGTATGCACGCAGTGATTACAACTGATGTTGGGAATACTAAAGGTTATTGTTGTCATTTTTCACCTCACATTTATTATATTCTCCACATGGTGCATCAGGGCGCAAATGTATAAAGAGCGGAGCCTAACAAATTAGCATTGCTTGACATAGTAGTTGTTCACTCCTAAACTTGAAGAATAACAGGCAGGGATGGTATGGCAGAAAAAATTAACCAAACTCAAAAACCATTAAACGGAAAAACTGTATTGATTACAGGTGCAGCCCGGCGCATAGGAAGGAGCCTGGCGTTAACTGTTGCACACGCTGGTGCCAATGTAGTCTTGCACCATGGGCATTCACCCAAGCTAGCCCTCCAAACCCAGACGGAAATAAAAGCCCTGGGGAGAGAAGCCTACATTGTACAGTGTGATCTCTCTGAGCCTAATCACACTTCGGAACTTTTTTATAGGGCACAGGCGTATGGTCCGGTTCACGCGGTGATTAACAACGCGGCGATATTTGACCCATTATCCTTTTATGAAACGAATATCGATGACTGGCAAAAGCATCTTAATACCAACCTTACTGCGCCGTTTCTCATATGCCAGGCTTTTGCAAGGGAGTTGCCAGAAAAAGAAAAAGGGAAGATTATTAACATTCTTGATTGGCGTTCAATCCGGCCGGGAGCTGATCATTTCCCATACACCATATCGAAAGCAGCGTTGGCCGCGATGACAAAATCAATGGCAGTGGAACTTGCTCCCCGAATTCAGGTAAATGGACTGGCTTTGGGCGCCATTCTACCTCCATCAGATCAGGGAGATTCATCGGATATCCTACGCGATGTACCAGCCCGCAGATGGGCAACTCTGGAAGAAGTGGGGC
>CAZRKL010000164.1:0-5165 GCA_964600595.1 uncultured Leptolinea sp. | reverse complement strand
TGCCAGCGTCCACTCACATTGGGCGCGGATGTGGTTTTCCATTCCACCACCAAGTACATCGGCGGACACGGGCTGGTGGTCGGCGGGGCAGTAGTCACGCGCCATCCGCAGTGGATGAAGGATGACCTCTCCAAAATGGCAATCCACCTGGGCGGCAGTCCCAGCCCGTTCGACGCCTGGCTGGTCACCAACGGGTTGAAAACTTTCGAGATCCGCATGCAGCGCCACTGTTTTAATGCCATGAATGTTGCCCAATTCCTGCAAACCCACCCGGCGGTGGGTCAGGTCAACTATCCCGGTTTGGCAAGCCATCCCGATTACAAGACTGCCCGGGCACAGATGGGGCATTTCGGGGCGATGATCTCTTTTGAGTTGAAAGACGGTTATGATGCAGGTGTGCGCCTGCTGGATCGTGTAAGGTTGGCAACGCTGGCAGTATCACTGGGCACAGTGGATACACTCATCCAACACCCCGCCAGTATGACCCATTCAAAGGTCAACCGGGAAGACCGCCTGCGCCAGGGAATCAGCGACGGATTAATCCGCCTGTCGGTAGGGATTGAGAACGCGGATGATATCCTGGCAGACCTGAAACAGGCACTGGATCAGGTGGAATAGTTCATGGTACAGACATCCAAAACACTCCCTGAGGGATTCACGCAAGCCGCTGAAATCAACCTCAAAGCGCAGAAGAAGCTGGCTGTGGGAATGAATATAGCCGCCTTTATCGTGTTGATACCCGTCGGGATATTTCTTTTATGGGTTGTGAGGCAGGTCCATCCGCAGACTGAGGGAACGATGTTCAGTTTTTCCCTCGGCTTGGACAGCCTGCCCAAAGTTTTATTATTGATTGTAGTCCTCGCAGGGATGCTGATCCTGCACGAAGCCATCCATGGAATCGGCTTCTGGCTGGCAACCCGCGAGCAACCCAAATACGGATTGAGTCTGGCATACGCCTTCGCCGCCGCGCCGGAATGGTACATCCCGGCAGAGATATACTTCTGGATCGGCATCGCGCCCCTGCTGATGATCGATGTGCTTGGACTGCTGCTCATTCTTGTGCTGCCAGAATCTGCTGCCGGATTGGTAGCCTCCGCGGTGGCTCTTAACACCGCTGGAGCTGTTGGAGATGCCTATATTCTCTTTCGCCTGACACAACTTGGAAAAACCACCCTGGTCAATGACTCGGGTGACAAGGTTTTGTTCTATACTCAAGGAAATCACTAATTGCGGAGGCTGTTACATGACGAGCAAAAAATCTAAAAACGCGGTACAACCCAAGAAGGACAAGATCTCGTGGGTAGCTATGGGTGTAGTATTCCTTGCGGTCATCGTGCTGGCGATTCTGGTTGTAACTTCAATCCCCAAGAGTCAACCCGGTCCGGCAGAGCAGCCTGCTCCGCAGGTGGTTCTCAAACAGTATGATTCCGCACCTGAGATGACGATTGACCCTGCAAAAAAATATACTGCCACATTTACCATGGAAAACGGCGGTGTATTTAAAGCTGAACTTTACCCCGATAAGGCGCCCATTACCGTGAACAGTTTCGTCTTTCTGGCTCGTGATGGGTATTATGATGGATCTACCTTCCATCGTGTGCTGGAAGGATTTATGGCACAGGGCGGCGACCCAACCGGAACAGGGATGGGCAGCCCCGGTTATACCTTTGTGAACGAATACAGCGACCTGACCTTTGACAAACCGGGTGTCCTGGCAATGGCAAACGCCGGTCCTGATACCAACGGCAGCCAGTTCTTCATTACCTTCGTCCCCACCCCGCAACTGGATGGTGGATATACCATCTTCGGGCAGGTATTCGAGGGGATGGATGTGGTTAATAATCTCACCCGCCGCGATCCAATGGCCAGCCCCGATTTTGAAGGCGACAGGGTTGTATCGGTTGTGATTAGCGAAGAATAATCCATTCGGATATAAAACAATACTCCCCATTGGCTGGGGAGTATTGTTGTTAATAGAGGGAGTTTAGTCTTCGACCGGAGCGGTTACAGGCAGCTTCACGGCAGGCTCATCTCCGGGTTGGGGTGATTTGACAGCCACCATGAGCAGCGCCGCCAGAACCAGCATACCCGCTGCAAGAAAGTACGCATAAGTAAAGTCGCCATAGGTATCTTTTATTGAACCCGCCAGCTGCGAGAGCAGAAATCCGCCCAAGCCCCAGGCAGTGTAAACGATTCCATAATTGATGGCGAAATTCTTGAGACCAAAATAATCTTTGGTAATGGCAGGGAAAACTGCCAGGTTTGCCCCATAATTTGCACCGATCACAATTACCAATACCATCAGAACCGGGGCAGAAGCCAGAGCGCTACCCGTGGTTGTGATGGAAAGCACAAGAATGAGAACCGCCTGAAGAACGAAAGCGATGAGCAACACAGCTTTGCGGCCGATTTTATCGGAGAGCAAACCGTATAGCACACGTCCGCCGCCATTGCCGATTGCCAGGGCAGAAACTGCGATCGCGCTTAATTCAATCAAACCAATCTGATCTTTAACAATGGATGCCAGATTGCCAATCACCATCAAGCCGGCGCCCGAACCAAACGCAAAAGCCAGCCAGATCAGGTAAAACTGCCATGTTCTGGTAATTTCCCGTGGCGCAAACTCCACCTTTTTTATCGCGGTGGCAGTTTTGGCTGCGTCCGTCCCCGGAACAACGTATCCCGCGGGGGGAAACTGGAGGAATTGCGCGAATCCGACTACTACAACCAGCATCCCAATGCCCAGATAGAGCATTGTATTTTGTAAACCGATGGAGGAGATTAATGAGCGGGCCAGCGGCGCCACCCAGGCGCTGCCCATCCCGAAACCGGCAACCACGATCCCGGAGATCAGACCAGTTTTAGAGGCAGGGAACCATTTGAGTGCAGCCGGGCTGGCTGACGCGTACACAAACCCAATGCCCGAACCAAGCAGCACGCCAAAGGCAAAGGTGAATACCCAGGGTGAAGTTGAAAAACTGGAGATGATGACACCCAAACCGGCAAGAATCCCGCCGATGGTTACATTCACACGCGGACCGAGTTTACCGAGCAGACGCGCTCCCAATAATGTTGCCAGGGAAAAAACGACACAGGCTACTGAATATGGCAGCGTCTTCTGTGAATCCGCCCAACCCCACTCATCAGGAATGTTCGCTTTAAACACGCTCCAGGCGTATAAAACGCCCAGGGCAAGCAAGGCACAAGTACCAGCGATTGTTACCAGCCATCCTTTATTCTTCACTTCTGTATTGGTCTCCATTACCTTTGTTTTCCTTTCAACCGTTTCTATGTCCTGATCCGTTCGCGGATAGGATTTATCAAACAATCATTCATTTGTGAGGATGAGATTATATTAATATTGTCTGACAATTGCAATATCTACACAGCCCGGAATTGACACTTCTTTTCATGACAAGTGTCACCCCACTATCGGTGAAAGTTATTCGATGATCTATTTGAGCGGAATTCTGTCGCCAGTAAGCGCGCATTTCACTTTTGCTGGAACAAAATAAGTGAGCAAATGCGGCATCACCTGGTTGAAATGCTGAACTGTCCAGAGGTCATGCTCATCTCTGCCGAGCTCGTACAAATGGGTCACAATCAGCTGCTTTGGGCGCATATCCATGCAAAACTGGGCGAACGCCTTTAAGTAGGGGGGAGATTCCTGGCTGGCAGCCCCCTTGCCCAACCAGAGGTGTGCAACCATGCCACTTAAGTGCGGCATGAGGGGCAGGTGGGCGGCATTGTAATTTCGCACATCCCCGGGGAAGAGCCAGCGGGTATGATCAAATTCGACCAGGTATCCGGTTTCGGGTACACCAGCGGAACCGTTGTAATGAAGACCGTCAAATGGTGTCAGCGTCAACCCGCCACAATGGATTGGTTCGGCGTTATGGGGGGTGATTATGTTCTCAGGAGGCAGAACTACAGATTTACTAACGGATGCCT
The DNA here is from genome assembly GCA_964600595.1 of uncultured Leptolinea sp. GTDB lineage: Bacteria > Chloroflexota > Anaerolineae > Anaerolineales > Anaerolineaceae > DAIOEK01. The sequence goes on along the minus strand of CAZRKL010000164.1, from coordinate 1,214 downwards.
GCATGAATTCAGGAATTACCCACTTGACCGGTTCGTTCTTCATGGCTTTGATTAAATTCATATCCAGGTGATCTTTATGCGCGTGAGTGAAAACGACCATCTGAATTCCAGCCAGGTCAGCAACGTAGTCAGGGGTGGGTACATCAGGTAAGCGGGCGGATAAGTGATAAGGATCCAGCGCCCAGCGCACACCCGCAGTATGGAATAGATAATTCGCTGAATACGTTAGCCAGAGCGAATCCTCCCCCTGCCAGGTGCGCCATTCCTGACAAAAATCATGCCAGAGAGAGGGATACTCATCTCTGGCACGGGTTGTCAGATGTGCAATGATTTCTTTATGAGATTCCGACAGGTTTTGGCTCGGCATAATGCTGTTGGATAAATTCCTTAACTTCTGATATCGGTCGGTTGAAGGGTCCCAGCCTTTCGACTTTTAAACTGGTTACCGCGGCAGCCCACTTTCCCGCATCTTCAGGAGAAAGGGTCAACCTCTTCGCCACATAAGTTCCCAGGCAGGTGTCTCCGCGTCCGCTGCGCCCCTCCATGGATGCGGAATGAAAATCAAAGTGATAGTCCTTACCATCAGCGTGAATCAACACGCCTCCGCTGTGCGTCAGCACGACTTCCTTCACGCCATACGAAGTATACACCCGCGCCGCTTTTTCTATTTGTGTTTCACCGGTCAGATATTCAGCTTCAACCATATCTGATTTCAGGATGTCTACATTTTTCAGCACTTCGGGCATGGCATCCCAGGGTTCATAAACCAGACTTTCTCCACGTAAAACCCGCACGAAACCCTGAACGTCAATGGCGCTGATGGCTCCATTGCGTTGACGGATCTCGCGGAAAAATTCAGGCTCTACTTCTCCCCGCAGGCTGCTACCCACAACAATTGCTTTGGCAGCCACTCCTGCCAGCTGGTTCGGGAGGATGGTTCCCGCGGTACCGGCAACCTGAAGCTTGCGTTGATCCACATCCCGGGTTTCATAAATCAGTTTCATAAGGGTAGAAGAAGGAGTGTACACGGGGTAACAATCCACTCCGGCAGATTCAAGCAGGTCAATCATTCGTTTGTCTTCGCGGGAGAGACGAGTAATGACTGCGGTTTTATAACCCAGCTTTGCAGCGGCGTGAGCGGCGTAATTTACCGCGCCACCATCCACATATCGGGTTCCATCAGGTGTGATGATGGTATCTTTGGTGTAATTGCC
>CAZRKL010000163.1:0-5252 GCA_964600595.1 uncultured Leptolinea sp. | reverse complement strand
GATTTCTCCAGTTGCGCCCACTGGTGAAAGATTGCCTGACGGGAATTTAGTTCACGGCGGTGGACCCAAAAATCAGGCAGCATGCGGTTCCACCAGTTGAGGTTTTCTGTTATCCAGGAAGGCGAGCGGAATTAAACTCAGCAGGGCTATGACTGAACCGACCTGGAAGATAATCGGCACCGGAATGAAACCTGCCTCGCCGTTGAGCGTGGTGGGGATGCCATAACTCTGGATGAGCCAGGAACCAAGCGCGGGTCCGAGCACCATCGGGATCGCGATCCAGAAGATCATACGGATGCCGAGGAATTTCCCGCGGTTTTGTTCGGGCAGCAGGTCTTTCAACCAGGCGACCGAAGCCACGGATACCGCCACCGAAAAAGCCTGCCAGAGGAAGCCGGTGAACGCCAGCAGCGGCAGGGTGTTGACCAGCGAAAGAAGTATCCCACCGAGGGCGCTGACTACTATGGCGATGGCAAGCATGGCTTTCTTGTTCCAGCGGTCGGCGAGGATGCCGAACGGGATGGCGACGATGGCAGATCCGACCATCACCGCCCCGCCGATGATGCTGAACTCGCTCTTGCTAACCCCGATGTAGTTCTCGAGATACACAATCAGGTAAGGGAAGGAGACCTGCATACCGATGCTGGTTACCATGATAAAGAGCAGCAGGATGAAGAGTTCCCGATTGCTGCGCAGGGTGTCAACATTGAACAGGCTGGCAAACTCAGACCAGAAAGGCGGTCGGTCGGTTTCAGTTTCAGGCAGAGGAGCATCGTGCAGGAAAAAGCCAGCCACCAGCCCGGTGACGAGGACGATCCCGCCCAGCACATAGAAGAAGATGAAATAGCCCACCGCGTCTATCAGCATACCCGCGGCGACCATCGCCACGATCTGGGCGATAAACACGCTCAGGTTAAGCACACCCTCAATCCTTCCGCGTTGATTGCTGGTCGCGATGTCCGTCGTCCACGCGTTGAATGCGGCATCGTTGGCGGTGGAGCCAAAGAAGGTCATCACCGAATCAGCGAGCACCACCATTACCACTGCCAGGCTGGTAGCCTTGATGTACGCAACGGTGGGGAAGAGGATGGTTGAAAGACCCCAGAGAATGTAACCAAAGAGGATGAAGGGACGGCGTCTGCCCCAGCGGGAGCGGGTGCGGTCGCTCAGGGTGCCCATCAGCAGGGTGGTGAGCGTGGCGGTGATGGCGCTGCCGGCGACCATCCACGCAACCGGGCGCGGGTCGGGGGTGATGGTATCGAACACGAAAGTGTTGAACCAGCTGTTTTCAACTGCCCAGGCGATTTGACCTGTGGTTGCCAGGGCAATGATGATGATCCAGGTGGAAGTGGTTATGCGAGAGACGGCTTTCATGGGCGGAAGTTACCTTTCTGAGGGCAGGTTTGGGTTAATCTTACAGGAAAAATGGGAAGAATGAAAATTCTCAGTGGAGATTACATCCATAAAAAAACTTATACATCACATCTCTGGTTAGATCCCAATGATGTAAAAATGTTATGAGGAATTATTTCATCCATATGAATTTTAGTAATCATCCCATCAATCTGGCTTTACGCTTTTTCCTTGAACTGGCTGCTCTGGCTGCATATGCAGTCTGGGGATGGCATACTGGCGAGGGGATTTTCCGTTACCTGCTGGCTATCGGGCTGCCAGTAATTTTGGCTGCGATCTGGGGGACTTTCCGGGTGCCAGATGATCCGGGCAAAGCGCCGGTTCCGGTGCCGGGTGTCATCCGGCTGATATACGAAACCCTATATTTTGGTTGGGCAGCCTGGTGCCTGTTTGATCTGAATTTCCAGCCCTGGGCAGGTATCTTCACGGTGCTGATTATCCTGCACTACCTGACTTCCCTTGACCGGGTAAACAAACTCCTGAAATACAAGTAAGCCTTTCCATTCTTATTGTTTGCTTGGAGTACAATAATGTAGGTCGTGTTCAACCTCACGACAATATTTGTCTGATATTCAAGATATTTACTCCTAATCATGCCCGAAAACACTCTAGAAATCCCCCAGCCCGCAGAGCCCGAACCGATAAAATCGCAAGACGCCGTCTTGTCTGAAGTGGAAGAATACCTTAGTGTTCGACAGCAGCGCAGATGGATTTTCCCCCGTGCGGCGCTGGTAGGTGCCTGTGCCGGATTGGCCGCGTTAGCCTTTCGTGTCGTCCTTTCAGGTGCAGACGCGCTGCGCAATCAATTGATTTTCCGTGCCAAAGTCCTGCCGGATATCGGTTGGATTTTTCCGGTGATTTTTACCATGGCAGGAGCTCTGCTTTCTGTTTACCTGGTAAAACGTTTTTCTCCTGAAGCCGCTGGAAGCGGTATTCCCCATCTCGAAGCGGTTCTCCATCGCTTTCGAAAGTTAAATTGGAAGCAATTACTGCCGGTTAAATTTATCGGCGGCATTGCAGCTATTGGCGGAGGATTGGCATTAGGACGGGAAGGTCCGACGGTGCAAATGGGCGGCGCGATTGGAGATGCGGTTGCCAAATTACTAAAAGTGACCGAAAGAGAAAGACTTACTCTCATATCTGCCGGCGCGGGGGCGGGTCTGGCGGCGGCTTTTAATGCGCCTCTTTCAGGCTTGATTTTTGTTCTGGAAGAAGTCCGCCGTGACTTTCAGCCAATTGTTTTTGGGGCGGCGTTTATCGCAGCGGTGATCGCAGATATTATTGCACGGATTGGATCAGGTCCTTTTCCGGTTTTTGCTGTTCCCAGTTATCCCATTCCGCCTTTATCATCTCTGTTCGTTTTTGTAATTCTCGGAATTCTTGCTGGATTTATGGGGGTGTTTTTCAACCGCACCCTCCTGCGGGCACAGAGTCTGTTTAGCCGCCTTTCTCCCAGTATGATTTTTCCGGTTGTCGGGATTCTGGGCGGGCTGATTGGTTTGATTGGATGGTTCCAACCTGTGTTGATAGGCAGCGGGCATTCGTTGGCAGAGTTTGCCCTCAAAGGACAAACCGCGCTTGTAATGATCCCTTTGTTTTTTTTAGTGAGGATCGTACTTACCACAGCTAGTTATAGTACCGGTGCAGTTGGCGGTATTTTTGCCCCTATGCTTGTTCTGGGCGCGCTGCTGGGCTTGGGGGTTGGAGAGATTGCCCATCAACTTGCGCCGGAAGTTGTGCCCATCCCTGCGGTTTTTGCAGTGGTAGGAATGGCTGCGTACTTTACTGCTGTAGTTCGTGCTCCATTGACCGGGATTATGTTAATTGTAGAAATGACTGGCAATTATTCCCAAATGCTCCCCTTGCTGGTGAGCTGCTTTACTGCGTACGTAGTGGCAGAGTACTTAAAGGACCTGCCTATTTATGAAGCGCTCCTCGAAAGAGATCTGAAACGGGTGGGGATGGCAGCGGTATTAAAAGATCCAGCGGTTATGGAATTCGCCATCCAAATGGGTTCCCCTTTTGCCGGGCAGACTATTCGTTCATTAGGATTGCCTCCGGGATGTATTATTATTCGCTGCACGGATGGAAAGCGCGAATGGGTACCCAAAGCCAATACCCGGCTGGAACCTCATATGCGGATAACAGTGCTGATATCTCCAGATGCCAGTGATAGCCTGCATATTTTGCATAAAGGTTGCGCTGCAAAATAAACACAAAATTTACGAATGAATAAGGCGGGAATGATGAATATTATTCTGTGGGTAATTCAGGCGATCATCGCAATCAAACTTGTGACCGTGGTAATTACACATGGGCTTCAGCAATCAAAGTCGACCATGCGGGATGCAATTGAAAAATCGGGCGGTAATCCGAAACCTTTGCTGTATGTCATTGCAGGTCTGAGCCTGTTGGCGGTGGTGGGTGTGCTTCTGCCGGTGCAGTTTGGCGTGTTTCCACTTATCTACGCGGGGGTGATTCTGCTGGCGTCGATCCCTTTCCACCTTCGCTGCCGGGAAAAGCCAAAAGTGTTTGTCAGCCTGATATTATTCTTGATGGTTTGTGCAGTGTACTATGGGCGCTGGATCCTATACATCTGAGAAGCAGGCTGAGTATCCCTGATGGGAGGCGGTTGGGCAATTTATGGTATGATAATTAGAGCCCTTGTTGAATAATTTGCGAAAAGTTTTCTATAGGTACGATTGTTTCCTGCAATCGTAGATAGAAACTCATTCAATATCACGTTTTCACTGATATATGCTGCATGGGCAATAAATCCAAACGAAGGAGGTCAAGATAATATGGCTGGAATCGCGGGCATATCAGAGCCCGGTAAACAAACTCAGGTATGTAAAATGGTGGAGAGAATCTCCAAACGGGGGAGAAACCATACAAAAACCATCGAAACGCAATTTGTAACAATGCAATCAATCTGGTCAGATGAAGAATCCGGTCGGAAATCAAAGAACATTAAAGATCGGGCAGCCTGGGATGGGATAAATCTCCCGGATAGTCTGATTGATAAACTGGCAGACTGGCGCGAACCATTTGCGGTTGCCGAGACTGAAAAAGACGGCCTGATATTGGCCAGAGATTTGTTGGGGGTTAAACCTTTATATTACGGCAAGGCGAATGGAGCTCTCGCTTTTGCCTCTGAAGTGAAAGCATTAATGGCTGTAACCGATGATATCCATGAGTTCCCTGCCGGGTCGTGGTATTCTGTAAGGGACGGATTTTCACCATTCAAGAAACTCGAACCGGGTATCCCTCTGCTGGATGATCCATTAATCATCGCGGATGAACTTCGTAAGAAGCTGGATGAAGCGATTGAATGCAGGGTTGTCTCTGATGCAATGGGAAGCTGGCTTTCGGGCGGTGTCGATTCTTCAGTAATTGCTGTGCTGGCGCGCAAGTACATTCGAGATTTTCATTCTTTCGTCAGCGGCGTGGAAGGTGCTCCGGATATTCTCTATGGCACCCAGATGGCGGAATTCCTGGGGACAACGCACCATGTGATCACCGTCACCCTTCAGGATATGTTACGGGCACTGCCCGAAGTCATCTACCACCTCGAGTCATTTGACGCGCTGCTGGTCCGTTCATCCATTACGAACTATCTTACCGCCGGGGCGGTTGCTGATTATGTCGGATCTGTATTTTCAGGTGAAGGTGGAGATGAGCTTTTTGCAGGGTATGACTACATCAAAGAGCTTCCGGAATCTGCCATTCAATCTGAGCTGATGGATATCACCATGCGGCTGCATAATACTGCCTTGCAGCGCGTGGATCGCAGCGCCTATGCACACGGCATTGTTCCATTGATCCCATTCACCGATATG
>CAZRKL010000162.1:0-5279 GCA_964600595.1 uncultured Leptolinea sp. | reverse complement strand
GAATTAAATCGTCCCATGATAATGAAAGGCTCTTATGACCTTTATCTCCAGCAGGAACCTAAAAAAGTGATTGCTGGAAAAAAACGGATAGATTTCAGACTTCTGCAAAATAACATTTATCGGTTTGATGTCAATATCGACAAGTTTCAGGACATTCAAATTGATTGGTAAGAAAAAAAGGCTGAGCAACCTGCTCAGCCTTTTTTGATACATAAGAAATTACTTTTTCTGTGCCAGGGCATCCCAACCGGCATACTTGGCAGTATCACCCAGCATTTCTTCAATTCGCAATAACTGATTATATTTCGCTACCCGGTCTGAGCGGGCAGGTGCACCAGTTTTGATCTGTCCCATATTTAATGCAACCGCCAGATCTGCGATGGTGGAGTCTTCTGTTTCTCCTGAGCGATGCGAAGTAACCGCTCGCCATCCGTTGCGATGACATGTTTCAACCGCTTCAATCGTCTCTGTGAGCGTGCCGATTTGATTCAGTTTTACCAACAACGCATTGCATGCTTTTTCAGCAATACCCTTGCGTACGCGGGTGGGGTTGGTTACAAGTAAATCATCACCAACGATCTGAATTTGATCACCAACTGCTGCTGTGAAATTTTTCCAGCCATCCCAGTCATCCTGGGCAAATCCATCTTCAATTGAAACAATTGGGAACTGCTTCACCCAATCGATCCAGAATTTGACCATCTCGTCACTGGAAAGCATTTTGCCTTCTTTGCGAAGGTTATACTTCTTTGACTCTTCATCATACAGTTCTGATGCAGCTGGGTCCAGAGCAATGGCTACATCTTCCCCTGCTTTATAACCTGCTTTGTTGATGGCTTCCAAAATCACTTCGATGGCTTCGACATTTGCTTTCAAAGCCGGGGCGTATCCGCCTTCATCGCCGACCAGGGTCGCATATCCACGTGATTTCAAAACACCTTTGAGCGCCTGATAAATTTCTGCACCCCAACGTAAGCCTTCAGCAAATGAAGGGGCTCCCAAAGGCATAACCATAAATTCCTGTGCATCGGTAGATTGCCAGTTGGTATGGACGCCGCCGTTTAGAATGTTCATCATGGGAACAGGCAGAACATGAGCGTACACGCCGCCAATGTATCTGTAGAGAGGTAAACCCAGCGAAGCTGCTGCAGCTTTTGCAACAGCCAACGATGTGCCCAGGATTGCATTGGCACCTAGTTTTGATTTATTGGCAGTACCATCGATTTCCAGAAGGGCTAAGTCAATTTCCATCTGCTCGGTTGCTTCAAAACCAAACATTTCCTCTGCGATGGTTGTATTCACGTTTTCAACAGCCTGGGTAACTCCCTTGCCGCCGTAACGTGCTTTGTCGCCGTCACGCATTTCAAGTGCTTCGTGAATACCGGTGGATGCTCCGGATGGGACGATAGCTGATCCAAAACTGCCATCGTCAAGATATACTTCCACTTCAACAGTGGGGTTGCCGCGGGAGTCTAGGACCTCGCGACCAATAACATCTTCAATTGTGCTCATAATTCACCTTTGATTTGGGTAAAATTGTTTTTAGATATCCAGACAAGTATATTTGAGTATACTCGATTTTCTACGGATTAACTCTTCACGAGGAACCTGCCATTAGTCCACTTTATCGACGCAGATCCCCATTCTCTGGCATACTGATCTGACAAATCCTACAAATAATGGGTGAGGTCTGTCTGGCCTGGATAAAAATTCAGGGTGAAATTGTGTGCCTACCATGAATGGATGGTTTTTGTTTTCTACAATCTCAACCAGATTCCCATCTGGCGACAATCCGGCATAGACCAGCCCTTTCTCTTCAAACGCTTTTCGGTACTCGTTATTAAATTCGAACCTATGGCGATGACGCTCTTCAACAATACTATCTTCGTACAAACTTGCTGATATGGTTCCATTTTGCAAATGGCAGGGATACAACCCAAGGCGCATTGTTCCACCCATATCGGTTATTTCTCTTTGTTCAAGCATGAGATCGATCACTGGATGGACAGTTTGGTGATCAAATTCTGCTGAATTGGTTGATTCGTCATCCAAAGCCATTCTGCCAAATTCCACGACCATCAGCTGCATCCCGAGACATAATCCCAGGAAGGGGATCTTATTTTCACGTGCGTATCGGATTGCTTTTACCTTACCTTCGACTCCGCGGCTCCCGAAGCCACCGGGCACCAGAATACCACCCGCATCCTCTACCTGGTTCCAGCTTTTACCTTTCTCCAGATCGACCGCGTGCACCCACTCCACTTCAACTTCAACGCCAAGGTGGATGGCAGCGTGCTTCAGGGCTTCGTGCACACTCATGTAAGCATCGTGCAACTCAACATATTTGCCAACCAACGCGATCTTCACAATGGGTTTGGGTTGTCGGACCTGCTCTACGAGTTGTTTCCACTTATCCCAGTCTGGCTTTGGAACTGGGGCAACCCCGCAACGTTCCAGTATGTATTCAGCAACACCGGCATTCTCTAACAGCAAGGGGACTTCGTATAAAACATTGCTTGTAACGAGTGGAACTACCGCCTTCTTTTGCACATCACAAAAAAGAGCGATCTTATCAAGCAAGCTGTCTTCAATTTCGTAATCAGATCTGGCGACGATCATATCAGGCGAAATGCCAATGGATCGCAATTCCCTGACTGAGTGCTGGGTTGGTTTGGTTTTTAGTTCACCATTAGCGGCGATATACGGCAGCCAGGTAACATGCACATACAGTGTGTTCTCGCGACCAAGATCACTTCTCAATTGGCGGATGGCTTCCAGAAAAGGCTGACCTTCGATATCGCCGACTGTTCCACCCACTTCAACAAGTACGAATTCAGCGCCGGTAGATTTCGCTACCGCGGCGATGCGTCTCTTGATTTCATTTGTAATATGAGGGATGACCTGGATGGTCCCGCCCAAAAAATCACCCCGGCGTTCCTTGGCAATGACTTCAGCGTACACCTGACCGGTGGTCATGTTGCAGGCTTTGTTCAAACGGATATCAATAAACCGCTCGTAATGTCCAAGGTCTAAATCGGTCTCCGCGCCGTCATCCAGTACATATACTTCCCCATGTTGATACGGACTCATCGTACCCGGATCAACATTGATATACGGGTCGAGCTTTTGAATAGCCACCTTAAATCCGCGGGCTTTCAGAATTTTACCGGTAGCCGCTGCAGTTACACCCTTACCAACAGAACTGACTACACCTCCGGTGAAAAATATATATTTCGTGGCAGGCATTTCATCCTCCGCTCAAAACCGCGTATTGAGAGTTTATTAATGATACCCCATATATCAATCAGACACCCGTCTTTGGGGACGGGTGCTGTTTAGTGCTGGTTTAGTTTTTCTGCTTCTGTTCGAGGGTTCTGGCGAAGATTTCTTCGTAATCGGGTGTGAATTTCTTCTTCGATTTCTGCCGATCTCCCTGTGTGCCTTTTTTGCTCTTGGCTTTTTCCATGGCTTCTTTCAAGAGAATCTCCATGGTGGTGGGTTCTGGTTCAGACGAAGTTTCCATGTATTCACGGTAAGAGCTATCTCCAGAATCTTCACGGCGGCGTGTATTTTTGCCGGGTTTTCGGCGGCGTGTATCTCCACCTTTACCTTCAACACGTTCCATCGGCATTTCAGGCATTTCTTCTTTTACGGGTGCTTCCTGCAAAGCTTTCAAACTTAGTTTGATTTGTTTTTTCTTGCGGTTTACTTCCAATACCTGGGCGTCAATCTCATCACCTTCTTTGACAACATCACCGGGTGTTTTAACATAACCGTGTGCCATTTCGCTGATGTGAATTAACCCTGGTCGTTCGGCGCCGATTTCTACAAATGCACCAAATTTTTCGAGTTTTACTACTTTGCCCTTGACCACCATTTCTGGTTTGATGTCTTTCCAATCCAGATCGAGTGGCTTAACCATGGTTAGCTCAACACGTCCTTCACGGAGGCGTTTAACCCATACCTCTATTTCCTGTCCGGTTTGCAGGATATCTTCAACACGTTTGATTGTCTGTGTTGGATCACCGGCTACGATCTGTGACACATGCAGATAAGCAGGTGATTCGTTGCCGATATCCACCAATGCCCCTGCCAGAGAAGTTTTTATTACCTTGCCGGTGTAGTGTGTTTTTACTTTTATTTCGTTTGATTGATTAACGCTTGAATCCATAGCGTTTCACTCCCAGGTACTTAAAATTGACGCGAAGGAGGATTATACCCGAACGGGGGGGATATGTCAAACTCCAATATGGAATTGTTGTGAGTTTCATTTGATGTCTAGTGGATGGCTTTGAAATCAAATTATGAATGAAGTGTTTGTGAATGACCTCTTGAGAGCCAACGGAAAGATATCATACCCAGCAGCAGGGGGAACCAGAAGGTCACACCTCTAAAAGCAATGACAATGATCGCGGCTGTGCTGAAAGGAACATATAAAGAATTTAATGTGAGTGTCATAATACCTTCTACAACACCAATCCCCGAGGGTGTTGGAGAGACAATTACAAATAGATATCCAATACTAAATCCGGCAATAATTGTGCCTGCGGTGAAGTTTTGACGAAATGCCAGAAAGCACATCATCATAATAACAATCAGAATTGCTTTGTTATTGATTGCCAGAATAAATGGCCTGATCCAAGATCGAGGTGTGAATCGCATGGCAGAAAGACCTTCAGCCACTTCCATGGCGAATGAGTGTGCCCGCTCAATGGATAGATACTCGCGCCGGATGAATGGTCGGACAATTTTATTGACGAGCCTGCCACCTGTTTCAAGAAATTTTGCCAGCGTTTCGCCGGATCTTGCCCCCAAGTAAAGGAGGAAAGTAATGAATAGTGCTATGGTAACCAGGATGATTGAAGCAGAGATCTCAGGCCAATCGAGCTCATTCCGACGGGCAAGAACAGCTAAACCAAGGGTGAGTACCACAAGGAAACCAACATAATCAAAAATGATAAACAATGCATTTGCCACTGTCACCCTGGCTGAGGAATGTCCTCTACTTCGACCGTCAGTAACAAACATAGCGATCCCACTCATCCCCGCGACGGGAGCAACAACATTGACAAAATATGCTCCCATGGATAACAGCAACAACCTGCTGATGCTTTCCTTTATGCCTACGATTTCATAAATTGCCCGGTAGGTCGCTGCAATATTTACATAGTAGACAAACACAAGCAGCAGGGCAGCAAGGATAAAATTTATAATCCCCCGCTCAAGCGTCTCCATCACCGTTTGCATTTCGGTGAACCTGGTAAAGATGAAGTAGATGC
>CAZRKL010000161.1:0-5282 GCA_964600595.1 uncultured Leptolinea sp. | reverse complement strand
AAAGTTAACTCTCCTGCCGGCGATGATGATTATGTACGGGTTATGTTGGGCAATGTGAATGGCAATCTCCTCGTAGCTCCCTTACCCAGAGGAGCAGGGGTAATCCATTCTCTGGTTAAAGCAGATGGCATAGCAATATTTCCTCGGGGAACACAAGGAGAAGAATCTGGAACAAAAATACCAGTTCGGCTATATCGGACCCGCGATCTTTTAGATCGGACAATATTCCTCTCCGGTTCTCATGATCTCACTTTAGACTTGCTTTCAGACGCATTGTTCGCTGAGCGGATTCGGGTGTTGTGCACGAATATTGGCAGCCTGGGTGGATTACTTGCGCTGCGAAAAGGCGAGGCGCATGCCGCAGGCACGCATCTCCTCGATCCTGAAACAGGTGAGTACAACTCCAGCTACATTCGGCAGTATATTCCTGGGAAAAAAGTTTTCCTGATCCACTGGGTAAAGCGTTTGCAGGGCTTAATCGTTTCAAGGGGAAATCCCAAAGGAATTATGGATCTTGATGATCTAAAAAGAGCTGACGTGAACTTTATCAACCGGCAGCGAGGTGCCGGTACTCGGGTGTTGTTGGATTACCAATTGAAACTCCGGAGCATATCTGAGAAAGAAATCAAAGGATATGATCAGGAAGAAGTAACCCATCTGTCAGTTGCTGCTGCAGTTTCCTCGGGCAGGGCAGATTGTGGTTTGGGAATTGCTTCTGCAGCGGATGCGCTCAATCTGGATTTTATTCCTCTCTTTCATGAAGAGTATGAGTTGGCTGTTCCCGGTGAGAGTATGGAAAACCAATTTGTTCAAAGGCTTTTCGATATCGTGAGAACCCAGGAATTCCAGATGAAAGTCCTCAATCTCCCTGGATATGAGATTTACAAGATGGGTGAGATTCGTACGGTCATAGAACCTTGATTAGAAACATGGTATGCAACATTTTCTTCCGGGGAAAAAAACATTATCAAAATGTTGACACGGGTAAATAAAGTTGGTGTATAGTTATAATTAAAGGAGAAATAAGACTAGCAAATGTCTTTTCGTTCCAGCCCACCACCACCTAATCCTGTTTCTTCCCGCACCATCAGTATGCTCGACCGGCGAAAGGTTCTACCATCGCCGGTTTTTTATTTAATTCCACACCGATGCGAGGGTAAAAATGTACTCATTATATTTTGATGGTCTGTATCGTGGAAATATTAAGCAAAAAGAGAATACTCTTACGCCATTAAGCATTATGTGTTATGGCTGGGTAATTTGTGAGGATGGAAAAGTTGTTGCGCGGGGTCATGGTATTTACACACATCACGATGCCGCAACCTCAAATGGGGCAGAATATCTTGCATTGATAGAAGGACTCGATGCATTACAGGACTTAAGAGTTGAAAGTATTCCCATAACGGTATACGGCGATGCCAGAACCGTTATTGAACAATTGCAGGGTTTATCTCAGGTGACATCTCCAAGGATTGTTCATTTATATCAAAAAGCAAGAAAACTATCTAAGAGATTAGGGCACTTACACTGGCAGTGGATACCCCGGAACGAGAATCGTGCTGCTGATCAGCTAACCCGGCATGCGTTGCGGATTCTGGAGAACAGGAATTATCAAATAACAAAAATGAGCCATCAATTTGCCGGATTTAGATTGATTTATGGTCTGATGGTCTCATTACGAGGACACCGGAGAGTTTTTTCTCACTGATTTTGAAGATAAATCAGCTCTGGCACCAGAATCTCCTGTAATGAAAAACCTTCAAGTCTCCTTATACAAAGGATATCTTTTCACTGTTCAATAAATATACAATTATTTTTGAAAGGAGAATACATTCATGATCCCTAAAGAAGGAACGAACGCACTGGATTTTGCCTTGTCCGATGAAAGTGGCAAGATCCATAAACTGGAAGATTATCGGGGAAGAAGTTTTGTATTATATTTTTATCCGAAGGATGATACCCCCGGCTGCACAACTGAAGCTTGCAACTTCAGAGATGACTATTCCGCTTATCAGCAAAAGAATATTGAAATACTGGGTGTCAGTCCAGACTCAACAAAGTCACACGTGAAGTTCAAACAAAAGTACCAGATCCCATTCCCCCTTTTATCAGACGAGAATCACCAGGTATGCGAAGCTTACGGTGTTTGGGGGAGGAAGAAGTTCATGGGGAAAGAATATGATGGAGTCTTCCGTACCACGTTTGTAATTGGACCGGATGGTAAGATAATTAAGGTCTTCGAAAATGTAAAGCCAGCAGATCACTCCAAAGAAATCATCGCAGCACTAACCTAAGAAAACAAAAAAGAGCGGTTCATCCGCTCTTTTTCATTGTAATTTTACAATTACCTTACCCTTATCCCACAATTCTTCCAGGCGGTAATAATCCCTCTGGGTGGGCGAAAAAAGGTGAACCACAATATCACCGCAGTCTACGACTACCCAGCCATTATCGGATGATCCCTCCTGCCGGACCCGAATACCGGGGATGCGGTCAGCAGAATCTTTTACAGCTTCCGAAAGGGCTCTTAACATCCTGTCAGACGTTCCTGAAGCGAAAATGAAATAATCGGCAAAAGAGGCAATTCCCTGGATATCCATCAACAGGATATCCTCTGCTTTCTTATCTTCAAGTACGCCTACCAATTGATTGGCTATCTCAAGTGCATTGTTTTCCATAAGCTTTCCTATTGCCGTTCATTTTAACACAAACTATCCCATGTTATTGGTTGCTCGCTTAAACTAAATTCTTGAATGGGAGAATATTTGGCTCCACTCGGGAGCAATTCACTGCGGATCAGCACAATCTGATCTACGAAAACACATCCCAAATCTCCTGCGGGATGGGCGAGATATGTTTTTATCGCTGGATCGATTACAGATTTTGAGAATCCATCACGAATGCGCCCGATGGTCAGATGAGGAGAAAAGGGTTTCTTTTCTTGTTCCACATTAATTTCTCTGCTGAGGGAATCCACCCTGCGTGCAAGATCAATGAGCTGCGATCCTGGGGTGGCGCCAATCCATAATATTCGAGCCCTTTCAGGATTTGGAAAAACTCCGCTGTCCTGGGCATGAAATGAGAATGCCGGATATTCTTTAACTGAATTTTGAATTATCTCCTTCATCCTCTCAACTTGATTAAGACTGACCTCACCATAAAACTTGAGGGTAAGATGCAAATTACCTCGTGTTGTCCAGCCAACCGATCTGTCTGGAAAAAACGGACGGATGGTTTGCTGGTAAGTCTCTATTCTCTGCAGCACTTCTGGTGGATAGCGGATCGCGAGAAAACATCGAATATTTTCCATGCCGTAACCATAGCATAGGTCCTCATCAGAGGCAAGACAACCAAATGTAAAACCAGGTCATCTCAAGGGGTTATCAAGATGACCTGGTTGATTAGAAGAATGTCAGGTTAACTTAATTTGAACCGGGCAACTACTCTCTGCAATTCAGCCGCCATTTGTGACAGGGTATCCGCTGAAGCAGAAACCTCTTCCACCTGGGCGCTCATCTCTTCGGTGGCAGCAGAGACTTCTTCCACACTTGCTGAATTCTCTTCGCTGACACTGGCAATATTATCGATTGCCTGGGTGATTTCACTAGATCCGGCTGACATTTGTTCAGTCGCGGCGGTGTTTTCTTCCACGATGGCAGAGACCTCGTCTGCAGAAGTGATAAGTTCATTCGAAAGGCTTTGCATTTCAGTGGACGCTTTGGTAACCTGTTCGGCAAGATCCTGAACCGTTTTACCACTTTCCAGAATGTCTTGCAGAGCTGTACCGGCATCCCCTGCCAGTTTAACTCCCTCTTCCACTTCCTGTGCGCTTTCATGCATGGCTACAACCGCTTCACCAACCGTAGTCTGAATACCTTTGATCAGATCACTGATTTCTTTTGTAGCTGCGCCGGCTCGTTCTGCGAGTTTACGAACTTCATCTGCAACAACTGCAAAACCCTTGCCGTGTTCGCCTGCCCGGGCAGCTTCAATTGCCGCGTTCAGCGCAAGCAGGTTTGTTTGACTGGCAATATCTTCAATGGCTGCCACAATGGTGCCGATCTCTTCGCTTCTGGTGCCCATTTCTTCCACTTTACTGGCAGAGAGGTTTACTTTCTGCCGGATGGAAGTCATTCCATTCACTGTTGCTTCTACAATCGAAGCGCCAGATTCAGCTGCCTTACTGGCATCCACCGCACCTTCAGATGCTTTGGCGGAATTTGTTGCCACCATTTCAATGGCAGTGGAAAGTTGCGAAGTGAGACCAGCCATTCGGGTAACCGCAGATGCCTGTTCCTGCGCGCCTTTGGCGACACCGTCAATGGCACGGGTGAGTTGATCGACCGCGGATGCTGTTCTGGTTGCCGCTTCAGATTGTTGAGCAGCGCCAGAAGCGACCTGCTGGATTGTCGTGCTGATCTGGCTGGTGGCGGAGCCCGCTTGACCGGCTGCCTGTGATAGCTGCGTGGATGACGTGGTTAAAGAAATTGTGTTTTCATTAACTTGTTCCAGAGCGTTCCTCAGGTTGGCAATCATATTCACAAAGGCATTTCCGAGCACGTCTTCTACCGATTGCGGGGTAACGGAAGCTGTTAAGTCTCCTTCGGCAATCTGCGCTGCGGTTGTACTCATCACTTTCTGATATCCGATCATCGATCGGAATGATTCGGCCAGTTCACCGATCTCATCTGTGCCGCGATGATCTACTTCCTGATTGATATTGCCCTTTGCCAGTAAATTGGCAGCATTAGCCATCTTCTTGACCGGGTTTGCGATGGAGTTGGAAATAAATATTGCCAGCAACGCAACGATGATTGCTGCAACTAAAACAATAGCAATAGTGGAATTCCGTAGTACATTGACTGCTGCAAATGCCTCAGATTCTTCAACCTCATTAACGAGTCCCCAGGAATAACCGGGGAGAGTGTGGTACGCGCCCAGGACACGATGCCCCATGTAACTGACATACTGAGCCTCGCCATCCAGACCCTGCGCTATGGCACGGGTGGCTTCGGTATCGATTATCAGTTCCAGTGGACTGCGCTCTTTAATCTCGCCGTTTGCCTTGAGTTCTTCTTCAAAACGGGAAGGTGAGATAAAGGTTCCATCTTTCGTAACTAAATACGCCTCTCCGGTTTCGCCAGTGCGGGATTGGGAGAGTAAATCGGCAATCGTATTGGTCGGGAAAGTGATACCAGCGATACCAACCATTTTATTGCCGTCCATCACTGGAGAAGCAGCCACAAGGATAACATTTCCTGTTGCTTTGGAAACCAGAGGTT
>CAZRKL010000160.1:0-5319 GCA_964600595.1 uncultured Leptolinea sp. | reverse complement strand
CATCCCCATGATGGATCTGGAGCACCCGGATGTCACGTAAGCTGATTTTCTTTCTGATGATCGTGCTGGGGCTCGGCATCGGTCTGTACCTCGGATGGGGCCTGGCGCCCAATATCGCGGGAGGTAGTCCGCTGAAGGCGCTGCGGGATGATTTCAAGGCAGATTACGTGCTGATGACCGCCGAAGTGTACGACCGCGACGGCGACATCAAACTGGCAGTGGATCGGTTGAATGAACTCGAAAGCGGACCCGCGCTGGATGTTGCCACGACTGCCATCACCTACGCCCGTTCTGCCGGATATTCCATCAACGATCTCGAATTGATCAGCAACCTGATCCAAGCACTGCAAGATTACAGCACCCAAACCGCAGGAGGCACCCCATGAAGGAGCGGGGAGGCTGCCTGTTTATTCTTACCGGTTTGCTCCTCGGACTGGTAGTCGGCGCGCTGGTCTCGTTCGTGATCAGTCCGATGCAATATGTAAATGTCTCGCCTGCCATGCTCAAAGCGGAAGACAAGGATATCTACCGCGGGTTGATCGCGGCTGCTTATAATCTGCGCGGAGACCTGGGACGCGCGAAAGCGCGCATCGGCTTGCTGCAGGATGAAAACAGCGTGCAGTCTCTCACCGCGCAGGCGCAGCAGACGATTGCCAAGGGCGGGCTGGCGCAGGAAGCGCGGGGGCTGGCGCTGCTTGCGGCGGCGATGAACGAGCAGCCGATTCTGCTCGAAACACAGGAAGAAGATACCCCCACTGAAATGGCGGTGGTATTGACTCCCACCGATTTCCCCACTTTGCCGCCGGTGAAAACAGAGACTTCCGAGGCTGAACCGGAAGAGACACTCACCCCCGCGGTGGTCTTTCCGACCATTGAGCCGCGTCCCGTCGTCTCTGACCCATTCGTATTGAAAGACCGCAAGAGCCTGTGCGACCTCGAAATGATGAATCAGCTGCAGGTATTCGTGATCGATAAGGCTGGCAAGCCCATCCCGGGGGTCGAGGCGATCGTCACCTGGCAGGGCGGCGAAGACCATTTCTTTACCGGCTTGAAACCGCAGGTCGATTTAGGCTACGCTGATTTCACCATGGTGCCGGATGAGTTATACAACCTGCGCCTGGCGAACGGCGGCGATTCCGCCACGCGCATTTCCCCACCCAATTGCAAGCTCGATTCGGGTATGGAATACACCGGCGGGGTGAAGCTGATTTTCGGGTTACCATAACAAAGACGCAATAATAAATTCATGTGTGGGGAGACCTAATAATGAAAAAGAACGAAAACAAATTTTTAAGTATTGCCTTGCTTTTTATATTTTTCCTGGCTGCTTGTTCACCTGCTGCAACTGCGGCTCCAAGCCCCACGGCAGCGATTATTCCAGCCACAGAAGCGGACCGTGAGTATATCAAGCAGATGCTCGATATACTAAATAACCGTTCCAAACCTACTCAAGAAGAATTTGCAGCCATGGATGTTCCCATTGAATTAAGCAATACACACCGGAACCTTCTCGCTGCATACAACGAACAAAGCATATGTTTGATTCAGGGGGGAACGGTCGAATGTTTGGGATTACTCATGACTCCTATGTATGAGATGGAACAGGCATTAAAACAATTTATGAGCGCCCGTGATATCCCCTGGCCGACACCATTACCAAAACCCACGGCGCCACCTACTCCAACACCCATTCCCGCAGGAGAGGAAGGAATTGCTTACGATGGATTGGCTTTTACAGTGGGGGATGTTGATCCAAATGGATGGGCTAATCAGCAAGCCTATCAATTTGGCACCCCGCCTTTCGATGGAATGGTTTATTATGTTGTTTCAATGATTGTACAGAACACAACCAATAATGATGTTATGTTACAGCCAAATTTTGTTCTGGTAGATTTTAATGGCAACCAGTATAGAACAGGTTGTGGTACCCATAAAAACATGCTGTTCGTCGGAAAAACACTCTCTGCAGGAGAAGAATTGAGCGGATTATTCTGCACTGCCATTCCTGTCGGAGTTTCAAATTTGTCTCTTATCTATGGAGATATAAATTTAGGTTTGCCTAATTAGTATTTTTTTTACATCAACTACCCAAAGCAGCCAGAATTACAACTCTGGCTGCTTTTGCTATAATGGTAGTATCAAATATAGCAATTCGGAGTTGATCATGGGCATAGAAGATGAGTTCTTTCTAGGGCGGAAAGTTGACCCTGCAACCGGTAAGGCAACTGAAGAAATTGTTACTTATGATCCGGCGGATCTGACCACACACGCGGTTGTCACCGGTATGACCGGTTCGGGTAAAACCGGCTTGTGTGTCGGGCTGCTGGAAGAAGCGGCGCTGAAGAATATCCCGGCGGTTATTATTGATCCCAAAGGGGATTTGACCAACCTGATCTTACACTTCCCCGATTTGCGTCCGACCGATTTTGAACCGTGGATGGATGCCGATGCCGCCCGTAAGGCGGGTAAATCCGTTGCGCAGTTGGCGGAAGAGACATCTGCCAGCTGGAAGAAGGGGTTGGATGGTTGGGGCATCACCCGTGAGCGGATCGCCGCGCTTGATGAAAAGGTGAAGTTCACCATCTACACCCCCGGTTCGGATGCCGGTATTCCGGTGAGCATCATCGCCTCGCTCAAAGCTCCCGAAATCGCCTGGGAGGGCAACCGCGAGATCCTGATGGAGCGCATCTCGAGCACTGTATCGGCGCTGCTGGGGTTGATTGGCATGACCAATCTCGATCCCATCCGCTCACGCGAGCACATACTCTTGTCGAACATCTTCCAGCACGCCTGGAGTCAGGGAAATGATCTCGACCTATCAGAATTGATTCTACAGACGCAAAGCCCGCCTTTTGAAAAGCTGGGGGTCTTCCCGGTGGAGCAGTTTTACCCCGAGAAAGACCGTATGGAACTGGCGATGACGCTCAATAATTTCCTGGCATCCCCGCCGTTCCAGACCTGGATGACCGGTGAACCGCTCGACATCCAGAGCATGCTGTACACGAAAGAGGGCAAACCGCGTCATTCCATCTTCTATGTGGCGCATCTGCCCGACGCCGAACGGATGTTCTTCATCACCCTGCTGTATTCAGCCATTGAAACCTGGATGCGCACCCAGACAGGCACCTCCGGGCTGCGGGCGCTGGTGTACTTCGATGAAATCGTCGGTTACCTGCCCCCTATTGGCAACCCGCCATCCAAGATGATTATTTTGCGCATGCTCAAACAGGCACGCGCCTTCGGGGTGGGTTTGCTGCTGGCAACCCAGAATCCGGTGGATGTGGATTACAAGGCGTTATCGAACGCGGGCACCTGGTTCATAGGCAAGCTGCAGACCGACCAGGATAAGCAGCGCTTATTGGACGGGTTGGAAAGTGTGACCGGCGGGGTAAATCGCGGCGAATTTGACAAGCTCATCTCTTCGCTGGGTAAACGGGTGTTCCTGCTGCACAATGTGCATAATTCCGCCCCCATTGTGATGACAACCCGCTGGGCAATGAACTATCTGGCTGGTCCGCTCACGCGGGTGCAGATACCCCTGCTGAACAAACTGGCAGGCGCGCAGCAGGCAAAAGCTCCATCCGCACCGTCGGCATCATCTGCCGCGGGATCTGCAGGCGCATCAACCGCACCAGCAGAGACCGTAAGACAGGCACCGGCAACATCCTCCAGCGGGGGAACCAGCCGGACCAAGCCGCAGGTACCAGGCACCATCAAGGAGGTTTTCCTTCCTGCAAAAGGCGGCTCGGTTACCTACACACCGCACATCATCGGGCAGGTACAAATCCGCTATCTGGACCGGCGATATGGTGTAGATCAACTGGTCCGCAGAACCGTGCTGCTGCCCGATCCTGATCCGCGCGGCATTATCCACTGGGAAGATTTCGTGGTTGAAGCGATGGACCCCAGAACATGGGATACATCACCGTCGGGCGGCGCTAACTTTGGCAGCCTGCCCGGCAGCATGACTGACCCGAAGATGATCACCCGATTGCAAAGGGATTATGAAGACTGGGTATTTCAAACCGGAGAGTTGCGCCTGCGCGCCAATTTGACATTGAAAAAATTTGCCGCACCCGATGTGAGCGAAGCGGACTTTATCCGCGAGTGCCTGGCTGAGGCGCAGAAACAGCGCGATAAAGATGTGGAAAAAACCGGGGCTGCCCTGCGGCGGAAGAAAGAAGCACTGCAGCAGAAATTAGCCAAAGAGGAATCCGAACTGGCTGCCGACCAACGTGAATTGACTGCCCGCACTACTGAAGAAGTTGGCGCCGGTCTGCAGACTGTGCTGGGATTGTTTGGCGGCAGAAAACGCAGTGTGAACACCAATCTTACCAAACGCCGTATGACCGCCAACGCGAAAGCGGATGTGGAAGAATCTGAAAAGATGATCGCATTATTGAAAAAACAAATTGCTGATATGGATCAGGAGATCAGCCAGGCGAATGCTGAAATCACCCAAAAATGGGAGGATATCGCAGCTGATATCAGCGAGCTGCCCCTGCTGCCGACCAAGACCAACATCTTCCTGGAGATCTTTGGCGTCGCCTGGAAACCTTAATATATTTTTTGACGAGCTAATAAGTTGTGTAAAGGATATCTGCTTTTGCAGGTATCCTTTTTACTTAACCCACCCGTGAAAGTATAATCAGAAGAGGAAATTCAGGCAGAGCATACAATGAACCGTCCTTCACCCACAACCACACGTAAAGCCATCCTTGCATTATTTATCCTGATCGCCATCGAAAGCCTGGCGGTTGTCATTTATATCGGCAGCCTGCCGCGCGATCCCAAGAACAGCCTCCTGCTGGGGTATTCCCTGCAACGGCTGGTTCTAATGGGCGCCATGCTGCTGCCGGCAGTAGTTTTTGGTTATTTCGCACTGAAGAAGATGACGGAATGGATGAAGCGGCTGGCTGCAGGTGGATGGTATCTGCCCATTTTCCTGATTCTGGGTGTGTTCTTCATTACCGGTCTTACGATAACGCAGCTCCCCATCAGCCTGGTGGATGAAGCGTATATCGCCTACTTCGAACGTTTATACCCCATCCTGGTCTGGTTGTGGATTGTCAGCCTGGAGATGATTCTTATGATCACCTGGCTGCGATACGGATGGAACAGGGAATCAATCCGCGAACACAAGCCTGTCCTGAAGGCTGCCCTGATCACTGCTGGAGCGCTTCTCGTCTGCGCCATAATTATTCTCGCCACCCGGTTGGGATTGACCCCAGACACGGAAGGTTGGCGCAAGATGGGCTCCCCGCTACTGACCTGGCAGATCGCCCTCTCGATCATTACGGGAATTATCCTGCTGGTGAT
>CAZRKL010000159.1:1156-5489 GCA_964600595.1 uncultured Leptolinea sp. | reverse complement strand
CATTAATCTTTGTCTAATATTTGTATAATGTGATTATATCTTTCTTTGTATCTGCGTCCTCCAGAAAGACTTAAAAAACGGCAGGATAGGCAAAGACAATAACACTTTTATATCTTCAAATAAAGGATTATCTTCATTCAGGAATTTGAAAATCCGTTCTGGAGGATTGTTCTTAAACAACCAGGTAAATGCTTTCCTGGTGAGGTGCCCCTGCCGGTACATTACATTCAGCATCACCTGGTCAAACCAGGCGTACCGGGCTGGAGTGAGTGGAATACGTGCGGGGTCCTTGTATAGCCGTATTGAATCAGCGACAGCAATGGCATCATTCCAAATCCGCCAGAAGGCATACCCTGAGGATGGCTTTACCCTGCCGCCCAGCGTTCCGACTGCCCAGATACGCTTTCCCAATCTGCGCTGAAATGGATAATCAGTCATGGGAATGCGGTTTTGCTCAACATCCAGAATATGGTAGTCAGACACCTTAAGCACATCCGCCAGGTATTTACGCAGGGCTTGCTCGTACTCTTCCTGGCTGAGCAAATCGGCTGAGAACAGGGTGTATTCCACCAGTGCCCTGCGCGCAGAGTGGGGAAGAATATACATGAAACGCATCACACCCTTCTGTGGAGTACGAAAATCAAACAGGGTCAGCGCGTCAGGGTCAAAAATATCTGTGGCTGTTTCTATTTCCCACCCCAGAAAATGCTGATGCAGGTAATGGTAACGGCTGCGGTCTATCTGGATGGAACCCGGCAAGACCCGGCTGTCAAAGACCCAACCGGCAGTATAAGCGTCGTCTTTTGTTTCCACTATGGGTCGTTCTACATCATCTACAATGCGCAGCACTTCTGCCTGAACAAAATCAACCCTGCCGGTTTTTCCGAGCTGCTCGCGCATCCAATTGTAGAAATCGATTCCCCGGATCATGACATAACGCCACCGGCCGAGTGGAATTTTTGATTCAAAGTTTTCCCCGAAAAACCACAACTGGTCCCAGGTGTGGTGATAGATCTCTTCAAGCCCGGTGGATCGATTGGTCCAGAAGCACCAGGTACGATCATTCTTACGTTTATCATCCAAATCCAGAATGAGGATAGACGGAGCCTCACCCGATCCACGGGTAAGATGGTAAGCCAGGCTCAACCCGGCAGCACCACCGCCAGCGAAGATGTAATCGTACTCACGCATGTTCCACCTGCATCCACAAACCATGTCGGGGACGCAGGGTTACCAGCGGATCTACCTGCACCTGCGCATCTGCCGGCAGCTTCACCCGGAATTGTGAGAGCAGATGGGCAAGGATAATACGGGCTTCGATCAGAGCAAACTGGTAACCAATGCACAGGCGCGGTCCACCACCAAACGGGATATACGCATAACGGGGGTGCTTTTTCTCGGTTTCTGGCGAAAATCGCTCAGGGAGGAATGTTTCTGGGTCTTCCCAGAATTCACTGTGACGGTGAACAACATACGGGCTCATGATGACCAACGCATTCGCGGGGATTTCCACGCCCATCACGCTATCTGAATCTATTGAGCGGCGCGAGATTACCCATGCAGGCGGGTACAAACGAAGGGCTTCGTCGAAGATTTGCCCGGTTAGAATCAGTTTTTCGTAATCGGCTTCTTCAGGTGGGCGGTTACCCAACACTGATTGTATTTCAAACGCAGCCTTTTCAAAATACGCAGGATTTTGGGACAGTAAATACCAAGTCCATGTAAGGGCAGAAGCTACCGTCTCATGCCCGGCGATTAATATCGTAATAACCTCATCGCGAGTCTGGGCTTCGCCAAAATCAAGGGCAGGATCCTGGTGTGCGTGTAGAAGCATAGCAAGCAGGTTATCATCGCTGAGCTGTGCTCCTTCTGCGCTGCGGATGATGCGGTAACAGGCTTCATCCAATGTCTGCATTGCGCTGCGGTTGAGCAGGTTCGCACGAGTGGGAAAGGGATCAGGCAGCTGCATGGGATTGCGAACCCGGTCAATCAGATGATCGAGCGCAGTGATAACCGCGCCGGTCAGTTTTTTCGTTTCCCCGGCAATGCCCATCCCGAACATGGACCTGCTGACAATCTCGAGTGCCAGCTCCATCATTTCCTGGTCAATATTGATCAGCTCGCCGGTATCGGCAGCCTTTTTCCAGCGGTCGACCAGGGGTGGCATCAACTCATTGACCAGCGGGATGAGCGCCATCAATCGTTGGCGGGTGAACGCCGGCTGGAGCACCCGGCGGTGTTTGAGCCAGGTATCCCCATCGTTGGTCAGCAACCCATTGCCGGTAATTTTGCGAAGCTGGTTGTACTGGATGGTGTTCTTGGTATAGTTCTTATGGTTGTCCTGCAGTACGTGCTGGATAGCCTCAGGATGATTAACAAAATATGCGGAAAATTTCCCCTGCCCCAACAGCACCAGATCACCATATTTCTGCCCGGCTTCAAGCAGATACATGGGCATCTGCTGCTGAATCCGCCTGATATTTACCAATAACTCCTGCGGGGGTACCTGTTTAAATGTGTTCATTCCCTCTCCTAAAATAATTATATATCTTAAACAATTCCTTACCTGAATTCCCAATTTACCAATGCACATTGAACCCTACACTAAAACAATATTTGTGGTAAACTTAGGCGCTTACAAAACCCCTATGGGGGTAATCGTTTCAGGGAATTGTTTTGGTGTTTTCGGATGATCGCCCGACGAAAGAGTGTCGGGCTTTTCTATTGGCAGCATGTCTCACTCCGCGAGGAAAGGGACAGCGTTCAATCAGCCAGACCGGGTATCCGTGGTCATCAAACCTTTCCAAACATATTTTTAGACAGGAAAATTGATGATCACAGAATTTAACCAACTCAACCTGCATACAGGTCTTCTTCAAGCTGTTACCGAACAGAATTACACCACTCCCACCCCCATTCAGGCGGAAGTTATTCCGCTCATGCTGGCGGGAGAGGATGTCATCGGACAGGCTCAAACCGGCACCGGTAAAACAGCCGCCTTCGCTCTCCCTATGATCCAATTACTGGATCCTGACCAACGCACTCCCCAGGGTTTGATCCTGGCACCCACCCGTGAACTTGCACTTCAGGTTGCCGGCGCGCTACAGGGCTACAGCAAGCACCAGGAAGCACGCGTACTGGCAGTCTATGGTGGTCAGGCATATGGACCACAAATTAACCAGTTGCGCCGTGGCGTGGATATTATTGTCGGCACTCCCGGCAGGTTAATTGATCTCCTCAATAAAGATGTGTTAGACCTCTCCGGCATCCGCACCCTGGTACTGGATGAAGCAGACGAAATGCTCAGCATGGGTTTCATTGAAGATATTGAAACCATTCTGGCAACTACCCCCGCTGAAAGACAGACCGCGCTGTTCTCAGCAACCCTCCCCAAAGAAATCCGCCGTCTGGCAGAAAAATACATGCACGACCCAAAACAGGTTTCCATTAAACGGGAGCAGGTTACAGTCGATGCCATCACACAAAAGTATTATCTTGTTAACAACAGCGAAAAAATTGGAGCGCTCACCCGCCTCTTTGAGGTGGAAGAAATCACCAGCGCGCTGATCTTCGTCCGTACGCGGGTGGAGACAGCCGACCTCGCGAATGAGCTTTCCTTACGCGGCTACCCCGCCGAAGCCCTCAGCGGAGATCTGAGCCAGGAAGCCCGCGAGCGCACGCTCAACCGCTTCCGCCAGAACCAGATCAAGGTGGTAGTGGCTACCGATGTAGCTGCCCGCGGATTGGATATCGACGATATTTCGCATGTATTCAATTATCACCTGCCGGAAGACCCCGAGATCTATGTGCACCGCATTGGACGCACCGGGCGCGCCGGAAAAACCGGCACTGCCATCAGCCTGGTATCTCCCGGTGAAAGGCGCCGCCTGGGTCAGGTGGAAAACTTCACGCGGAAAAAGATCCAGCAGGCGGTTTTACCCAATGAAGAATCCATCCGTGTCTTCCGTGAAGAACAGCTGATGAAAAAAGTAGGAATGTGGTTGAAACGTGGACGCTGCATCCGTGAAAAGGAATTGGTCATGAAGATGGTGGAAGAGGGCTTTGATCCTCTGGATATTGCAGCCGCCGCGCTAAAAGTTGCCCGCGCTGAAGAAAAACAGCGACCCATCCACCCGGTACAGGAGATCGTGAAGACTTACTCACAACGTTCTGACTCTGGAAAGAGGATGGATGCTGTGCGTTCAGGCAGCCGGATGCAGGTCAGTGAAGTATCACACGAGCCGGGAATGGCACGGTTACGAATCGGTTTAGGGCGAGTGCAGGGATTAAAACCCGGCGAGGTGGTTGGCATCATTGCATCGCATGCCAACAT
>CAZRKL010000159.1:0-1056 GCA_964600595.1 uncultured Leptolinea sp. | reverse complement strand
CATAGGGAACGATTTTTACCCAGAGATCAGGGGTAACTTCCGGTTCGCCCTCTTTCATGTACATCATCACTATCACACGCAGGTAGTACCAGGCGGAGGCGACGGAGGTTAGCAATCCCACGATTGCCAACCAGAGATATCCACCCTCAATGGTTGTTTGGAATAGATAGAGCTTACCCCAAAAGCCGAGGGCAGGCGGTATACCGGTAAAAGACAGCATAAACACAGCCATGGCAGCCGCCAGGGCTGGTTGTTTTTTACCCAGACCAGCATAATCGGTGATCGCCAGCCCCTTGCCTTCCGCTTTTTCCAGGGCGGTGACAACTGCCCAGGCGCCCAGGGAAGCAATGGCATAGCTAAACAGATAAAAAAGAATACTGGCTACACTGTTCTTTCCGGCAGCGACCTGGTCATAAGCCACGAATGCCATCAACAGGTAACCGGCATGCGCAATACTTGAATAAGCCAGCATCCGTTTGATGTTGCCCTGGGTGACCGCTGCGATATTTCCAAATATCATGGTCAAAGCCGCTAAAATCGCCATGACTGGTGCCAGATTCACAGCCATCTGCGGAAAGATGAATGCAAAAACTCTGACCAATGCTGCAAAACCAGCCGCTTTGGCGCCAACTGACATGAAACCAGTTACCGGAGATGGCGCGCCCTGATAGACATCGGGTGTCCAGACCTGGAAGGGAAACGCTGCCACCTTGAAACCAAAGCCTATCAACAGCAAGCCGCCACCCGCCAGAAGCAGTCCGCTGATGGCTTTCCCAGATGCGATCACCTGCACAATATCCTGGATGTCAGTGTAGCCTGTGGCGCCATACACCATTGCCGTACCATATAGTACAAAACCCGAAGCAAAAGCACCGAGCAGGAAGTATTTCAAACCTGCCTCTTCAGATTCTGTGCGATCCACCGCGATTGCCGATAGGATATACAGTGGAATGGAGAGTAGTTCCAACGCCAGAAAAACAATGATCAAATCGGCAGCAGATGACATGAGCATCATCCCGGCAATGGAGAAGAGCAATAACGGGTAATATTCACCCC
>CAZRKL010000158.1:3788-5665 GCA_964600595.1 uncultured Leptolinea sp. | reverse complement strand
GATTACCGGTTCAGATTGTAGACAACCCTGGTTGGCAAGGCGGGCAGGGGACATCCGTGGCAGCGGGTGTCCGGGTACTTCCGGAAAATTCTGGAGGGGCGGTATTTTTATTATCTGATCAGCCATTTGTCACTGAAACATTGGTCCGAAAAATACTACATGAAGCAGCTACCACCCGTAAGCCGGTCATCGCTCCCCTGGCAGACGGGAAAAGGGCAAATCCAGTGTACTTTGACCGGGTGACCTTTCCGGAGCTTGAAAAACTCACAGGCGAAACAGGTGGGAGAGCATTATTCTCAAAATACAGCCCTTATTATTTTGACTGGCATGATGATCGGATATTATTGGATTTGGATACTCCTGAGGATGTATTAAGATGGCAGGAAATGAAACATGAATGAGAATCAAAAGATTGGCGCAGTGGTGCTGGCTGCGGGACTGTCCCAGCGGATGGGGCAGCAAAAGCTGATCCTACCCTGGGGAAAGCATACTGTCATTGAGCAGGTGTTGGAATCCTTGAAGCTGGGTGGAGTTGAATTAATTGTAGTGGTCACCGGGAAAAGCCATGAAACCCTACTAGAAAAACTTGCAGGGTCAGATGTGACCCTGGCATTCAATCCGGATTATTCGAATGGAAGCATGATGACTTCTTTACAGGTAGGAATTGCAGCACTTTCCAGACTTAATGCGACATCTGCCATCCTTGCCCTTGGTGATCAACCTCAGATCCTCCCTGATACTGTTCAGGTGGTTCTCCAGGCTAGTCAATTGGATTCTGATAAGATCATTGTTCCATCCTGGCAGATGCGGCGCGGACATCCGTGGGTTATTCCGGCAAGATTCTGGAAGCAGATTCTCTCCAGTCATGAAGAATTCACCATGCGTGATTTTCTAAATTCAAATGAAGATGCAATCCGTTATGTCCTGGTGGACACCCCAACCATTCTTGCAGATCTGGATACACCAGAGGAGTATGAGCAACAAAGACCATCTGGATTAGACTGATCTCACTACTTTGATAGGAAATCAGGTTGCGGTATAATCTGGCTGGTAGCTATAAGGAGGTGGACGCGAAAAGAATACTTTGTTGGTTGGAATAGCGCATGGTCCGGTACGTAGTATCAACCGGATGACGAGGATGAGGGTTCTTCATCGCGAGATGAAGTTAACCGGGAACGCCGGGAAAATCGAAAGATCAGCGGATGCCCTCTGGATGGAAATCCACCAACCATTTCAAAAAAATCATAAATACCTGAACCAGGACTGAATGCGTTTGATCAAACGTCAAACGGTATTCTTATCTAAATTGCATGAACTTTCGGATGCAATTGTTCCGGTTCATACAGGAGAGACCATGTGTGGAATTGTTGGATATATCGGTGAGAAAAATGCCACTGGTATTATCATGAATGGTTTGAAAAAACTGGAATACCGCGGGTATGATTCAGCCGGGATAGCGGTCATCCACGGCGGGAAGATCCAGGTGCGCCGCGATGCCGGGAAGCTCATCCGGTTGGAAAACCTTCTCCAGGAAAAACCTATTTCTGGAAAAATTGGAATCGGTCATACACGCTGGGCAACCCACGGCATGCCCACCCAGCGGAATGCCCATCCGCATACCAGCGCCAATGGTGAAGTGGTTCTGGTTCACAACGGAATTGTTGAGAACTATCAGGAACTGCGCGACGAATTAACCGCCCAGGGAGTGAAGTTCCAGAGCGAAACAGATACAGAAACAATTGTTCAGTTAATTGAGCAAAACCTCCTGCAGAGTGAAGATCTGATCGATGCCGTCCGAAAAACCTTGCTACGGTTAAAAGGTGCGCACGGGATCGTTGTCATATGCAAATCGGAACCAGACAAGATTATCGCCGCCC
>CAZRKL010000158.1:0-3688 GCA_964600595.1 uncultured Leptolinea sp. | reverse complement strand
GCGCACGGGATCGTTGTCATATGCAAATCGGAACCAGACAAGATTATCGCCGCCCGGCTGGGTAACGCAGGGGGAGTAGTGATTGGTTTCGGTAAGAATGAAAACTATATCGCATCTGATCTGCCGGCCATATTGGAACATACCCGGCAGGTAACCTTTCTTGAGAATCGGCAGATGGCGGTTGTGACCCGCGAGAGTGTGCAAATTACCAATATCGATGGCAAAGCAGTATCATATCAGACTCATACCATCGGCTGGGATCCTGTTTCTGCTGAAAAAGGCGAGTACCGCCACTTCATGCAGAAGGAAATTCATGAACAAGTCCGCGCGGTAACCGACACCCTGGCTGGACGGGTTGATTTTGAAGCGGGGAAGATCGTTTTACCAGAATTAAATTGCCCTCCACAACTTGCCAGACGCATCAAAAAGATCATCATCACCGCTTGCGGAACAGCCGCTCATGCGGGGATGGTGGGCAAGATTATGATCGAAAAAATAGCCCGTATTCCCGTGGAAGTGCAGATCGCTTCTGAGTTTCGGTATCAGGATCCAATTGTGGATCGGGATACCGTTGTGCTGGCGATCAGCCAGTCAGGTGAAACAGCAGATACGCTGGCAGCCATGGATGAAGGGCGCAAACGAGGCGGGATCATCTGGTCAATTGTGAATGCGATTGGTTCGCAGGCGATGCGCGTAGCCAATGGATATATCGGAATGCAATCCGGACCAGAAATTGGCGTGGCATCAACGAAAGCATTTACCACTCCTCTGGTCGATCTGTATATGCTGGCTGTTTATCTGGCAGACGCGCGCGGTGCTTTTCCAGCGGATGAGCGGAGACGCTTGATTCAGGATCTGCGTCTGGTACCTCAAGCGGTTGGATGGTGTCTGGAACAGGAAAAAAATCTAATAGATACAGCCCAATCACTTAAAGATTCGACCAGCGCATTTTACCTGGGGCGGGGTATCAATATGCCCATTGCATTTGAAGGCGCATTAAAATTGAAAGAAATTTCCTATATCCACGCAGAGGGTTATCCTGCAGGTGAGATGAAACATGGGCCGATCGCGTTGATTGAACAGGATATGCCGGTCATCGCCATTGCTCCCCGCGATCCATGGTACGATAAGATGATCAGCCAGGTGGAGCAGGTAAAAAGTCGGGGAGGAAGAGTAATTGCGGTTGGCTCGCGGGGTGATGAGGTTTTACCAACCCTTGCAGATCATGTTCTATGGGTACCTGATATGCCCTGGCTGCTAAGCCCGGTGGTGACCATCATTCCGTTACAGTTGCTCGCATACCACATCGCCACCATGCGCGGATTGGATGTAGATCAACCCCGCAACCTGGCAAAATCAGTAACTGTAGAGTAATAAAGTTATCCCCCTGATTAAAATATCAGGGGGATATTATCTTAACTGGATGCGGATGAATATCTTTTTACCGCCCGATTGAAAAACCAGGACGAAACACACAGCAGAAATGCGGCAGCCAGTGCGCTCCAGCCGATTATTTCCCAGGGAACTTTACCATGTAATACCTGCGTGGGGATGGTTGTCATCATTCCGACCGGGATAATCCAGGTCAGGATCATTCTCAACCAGGGTGGGTAGATGGTCACCGGGTAGCGGGCTAACTGGAAAAGAGCATCGAAAACCCAGGTAAATAAAAATCCTGGGCTCCAGAATGTGAGCGCGGTAAATGCCAGTAGAACGGCGTACAGGATAACGACCGCGCAGATCAATCCGATAAGAAATAACAGAATATTTTGAATGGTGAGCGTGCTCCCCTGCATGTTGGCAAAAACCAGCACGGCTGATCCCAAAATCAGGTCGAGCAAGGCGTAGAAATTCCAAAATCGAAAACTAACCATGAACTGGACCGGTATTGGTTTGAGAAGACTGAAATCAAAATTACCACTCCATATCTCCTGCCCGATTCCGGCTAGAGCTTCCAGGCTGGGTCCGATGAACAATCCCCGCAGGGATGAGATTACCAGGTATACTCCGAGCAGGGAGAGAGCTTCTGCCTGAGACCAGCCTTTGAGTGAATCGATCTGATGAAATAGAATTTGCAGACTGAATACTCCCACCGCCAGATTAATGCAGGAATGCAGCAGACTGATCCAGAAATTTGCGCGATAGGCCAGGTCTTTCTGAAGGGATGCTCTGGCAAAATTGCCAATCAGGTGTAATGGTCTCATTTATCCTCCCACCGCTGCATATCTTCGCAATCCGGTTTGCCAGATTATTCTGCAAATCAGATAAGTTATAACCACCCAGCCAAGCTGTATCCCCATGGCAAAACCTGCCTGGTTGAGCGGGATGGAACCGATCAGGATTTCTACTGGTGTTCCGATCATGGCATGAAATGGCAGTATCCGGGCAGCCAGGCTGATACCCTCGGGGAGTAAGGCCAGCGGAGCAACCATACCAGAGAGCAGGAAAACCAGCCCATCCTGGAGGGCAAGCAAACCATCCGCGCGGCTTGTCCAGAAGGCAAGGGAAGCCAGCCAGAATCCCCACAGGAAGCGCAGCGCCCATGCCAGAATGGTGGAAAGCAGGAACAACAGAATTTGAATCCAATTTGTTTCCAATTCGGGTTTCAGGATGATGGCACGAATTGCTGTAACAGGAACGACAAAGAGCAGATACACTGCTTTTCCTGCCATCTCGCTCGCGAGCACGTTCCAAAATCCGGGGATGGGGCGGGTGAGCCAGAAGTTCAAATTTCCTTCACGGATAACATCACCCAGAGTCCAGTTAGACTGCGCATAAGTGATCTGGTTCACAAGGATCAAGATCAGATAGTAAGCCACAAAACTACCGCGGGTGAAACCTGCCAGGCTGCCCGATTCTGCGGCAGCCAGCCAGACAAAGAGCGCAGCCAGCGGGGGAATCATCCATCCAAAGGCGAGAATGAAGAAGAAGCTGCGGTACTGCATCCAGCTCAACCAGGTTGCCCGCATTAAAGCATACCCACCCCGCAAGTTTATTCCTTCCATTGGGTACCTCCCTGGTACACCTTGTCAATCACCGCCTCGAGCGGGGGGTCTTCAACGGAGAGATCTGCAACTGGCAGGGCTTTCAGCACATCAGATGTTAATTGTGCGGTTTTATCCCTCGCAACACGGATGCTCAAAACGTTTTCCGTCTGTTCAAGCAACTCAGCTCCAGCCGGAAGTTTATCCAGCACATCCTGCACATCCATTGTTGCCAGGGTAATCCGCAACAATTTATAAGGTGCCAGCCTGGCAGCTAATCCATTCAATTGTCCGTCGTACAGGATTCTGCCTTCGTGAAGAAGTAAGACACGGCTGCAAAGTGCTGTAATATCTCCCAGGTAGTGGCTGGTAAGAATGATAGTTGCCCCGGTCCGGTGATTATATTCAGTGATAAATGTGCGCAATCTGTTTTGGGTGGAAAAATCCAGCCCAAGGGTAGGTTCATCAAGGAAAAGGATCTTTGGCGCGTGCAGCAGACCGGCTGCCAGTTCGCACTTCATCCGCTCGCCAAGTGAAAGATTGCGCACAGGTCTGCGGAGCAGATCACTCATGTTGAGTAAATCCACAAGCATTGTAATTTGTTGTTCGTATTGTGCTGGTGGAATGTTATAAATCTCGCCCAAAACCCGTAAAGTGTCCAGCGCGGGGATATCCCAGATGAGCTGGCTTTTATTCCCCAGCAC
>CAZRKL010000157.1:3533-5770 GCA_964600595.1 uncultured Leptolinea sp. | reverse complement strand
TATGAAGACTGGCTGTTGGCGAATCACATTGATACCAGCGGCATCAAGGTGATCAAAGGCAAGTACACGGCTTCCTTCTTCGCGAACACCGACCAATCGAACGCGCAGATCGCCAGTTTTTACACCGGCGCCATGGCTGATGCCGGCGACCTGAAAATCGCTGACCTGCCGGGTGATAAGCCCGACCTGGTGATCATCTCCCCCAACGCGCCTGAAGCAATGGAAGTGTATCCACGGGAGTGCCGTGAATTGGGTATCCCCTACCTGTATGACCCATCCCAGCAGATTGTGCGCATGACCGGCGAGACGCTGTACGAAGGCGTCAGCGGTGCACAATCGTTATTTGTGAATGAGTATGAGTTTGAACTGCTTAAGCGCGCCACCGGTCTTACTACCGAAAAAATGCTTTCGATCGTGGAGTACATGGTTGTGACGCACGGCGCCAAGGGTTCGATTGTGTACGCGGAGGGAAAGGAATTCAACATCCCCGTCTTCCCGCACCTTCACATTGGTGACCCCACCGGGGTGGGTGACGCCTTCAGAGGCGGATTCCTGACCGGTTACCGGCTCGGGCTGGACTGGGAGACTTGTGGTCAGATGGGATCGCTGGCTGCCACTTACTGTCTGGAAGAAAAGGGCACCCAAAACCATGTTTATACCCCGGCAGAATTTATCGCCAGATACCGTGAAGTATTTGATGATGAAGGCAAGCTGGATGTTTTGTTAAAATAATCACCCATCTTTTGGAGAGGAAAAATGACCGAAAACGATATTAAAGATAAAAGCCTGGCAGAAGGCGGGCGCCGCCGGATAGATTGGGCGGAACGTGAAATGCCCGTTTTACGGCAGATCCGTGACCGGTTTGCCAAGGAAAAACCACTCAAAGGGCTGCGCATGTCTGCCTGTCTGCATGTGACCGCGGAGACCGCGAACCTGATGCGCACGCTGCAATCGGGTGGCGCAGACGTGGTGCTGACCGCATCCAACCCATTATCCACACAGGATGATGTGGCTGCCTCCCTGGTGTACCATGATGAAATCCCCGTGTACGCCATCAAGGGTGAAGACAACGCCACTTATTACAAACATTTGAACGCGGCGCTGGATCACAAACCCAACATTACCATGGATGACGGCGCGGACCTGGTTGGCACGCTGCACAAAGACCGCCGCGAATTGCTCGACAATATTGTGGGCGGAACCGAAGAGACAACCACCGGCGTGATCCGCCTGCGGGCGATGGCTGCTGATAAAGCTTTGATGTTCCCGGTAGTCGCGGTGAACGACGCCATGACCAAGCATTTCTTCGACAACCGCTACGGCACCGGGCAATCGACCATCGACGGGATCATCCGCGCCACCAATATGCTGCTGGCTGGCAAGACCTTCGTGGTTGCCGGTTACGGCTGGTGCGGACGCGGTCTGGCAAATCGGGCACGCGGTATGGGCGCCAATGTGATTGTGACCGAAATCGATCCGTTGCCGGCGTTGGAAGCAGTCATGGACGGCTTCCGGGTGATGCCGATGGCTGAAGCCGCGAAAATTGGCGATTTCTTCTGCACCGTCACCGGCGACCTGAACGTGATTGATAAGCACCATTTTGAAGTAATGAAAGATGGCGCGATCGTTTCCAACTCTGGTCACTTTAACGTGGAGATCAATATCCCCGCGCTGGAGAAAATGTCTGTGAATAAGGCGCTCGTCCGCCCGTTTGTAGACCGCTATACCCTGAAAGACGGAAGAGCCATCCACATTTTGGGTGAGGGACGGCTGATCAATCTGGCATCCGCTGAAGGGCATCCCGCCTCGGTAATGGATATGTCTTTCGCAAACCAGGCGCTGGCTGCCGAGTACATGATGAAGAATGCAGCCAATCTGGATCGTAAAGTTTACTCGGTTCCAGATGAGATCGATCGTGAAATTGCCCGCCTGAAGCTGGCAGCGATGAATGTGGATATCGACATTCTGACCGAAGATCAGGTGAAATACCTGAACTCCTGGGAAGAAGGAACCTAGAATTGCTAAGAACCGCTCGCAAGAGCGGTTCTTTTTATATATAATTAGGTTATCTGGAAGTCTGCCTCTTTTATGTGGAATTAATTTTCGTAATAATTTTGTAAGTTGACAAGTGGGAAATCTTTGATATGATTAGGTTAGTAAATTGTTAGGAAATTGTAAGCTAACTGTTGAATTGGAAAATGTGGAACAGATAATGTCAATCAGACCAATCAAGCGGG
>CAZRKL010000157.1:0-3433 GCA_964600595.1 uncultured Leptolinea sp. | reverse complement strand
ATGCGACTGGGGAAGACAAAGAGCTGCTTGAATATCAACTTGAATTAATTGCTGAACAACAAGAAGGTCTGGATAGTCAGATACAAGACCTGAATGAAAAGAAATCTGAATTACAAAAAGAAGTACAGCAACGCGTAATTGAAAAACAGGCTAAAGAGTTTGAAAAAGAAGCTAAGCAGCATGTAAAGCTACCAAAAGATCCGAAAGACAAGAACAAAGATACTGTCAGCAGCAAGCCTGAAAAGGATGATAAAGTAAAGGAAGTTGTTCCAAAAGAACCAAAAGAACCAAAAGAACCAAAAGAACCGAAAGAACCAAAAGAGCCTAAAGATCCTAAAGAGCCTAAAGAGCCGAAGGAACCGAAAGAATAATATAGATGAAATTGCACGACACCCTGTCAATTCCTGACAGGGTGATTTTTTATTTTATGTGAAAGACGGATCTGTTGTTATTCCTTCACGATAATTTCTATATAAAACGGATCCCCAAAAGGCTCATTATTGGGATTGTATGCCTGCCAGGCGGAGCGATAGGTACCTGGTTCTGAGGGTGCAGTGAGAACAGCGCGGATGATGGCGGCGCTTCCACTGCGGGCAGGGTAGAGAGCCTGTTCCTTCGGGCTGCCCATCGCGTTCCCTGAAATCAAGCGGACAGTGTACTGGTCGTTCCAATCACAGGTTCCATTATTGCGAACCTGCCAGCGCTTGTCCAATTCCGCGCCGGGTTTCACTTCTTCCCCGTCAGGAATGGTGATATCTTCCATGAAAGAAAGCACATTGGTGCACTCGGTATTTGCCGTAGGGGTAACCACCGCGGCGGGTTTAGAGGTAGGGCTTGCTTCTGCTGTGGGGGGTAGAAAGCTGGTGGCGACCTGTGTTTGAGAAGAGCGTGAACAGCTCGAAAGAATAACTCCGGACAGGCTGAGTATCAGTAAAATACCGCGGAAAGCAGAATTGGTTTTTTCAGATGCTTTCATTCTTCTGACATGCTGTCATCACCGCCACCAAAGGGGATGGGGAGATCTCCACCCAGAGCTCTTTCACGGACTGCCAGTTCAATTTCACGGGTTAGCTCTTCATTTTGGTTCATGAAGTCTTTGGCGTTTTCACGTCCCTGACCGAGACGCACATCACCGTAGGAGAAGAACGCTCCCCGTTTGGCGACGATTTCCAACTGGGTGGCGAGATCGATAATGTCCCCAACCTTGGAAATGCCTTCGTTATACATGATGTCAAATTCCGCTGTGCGGAATGGCGGCGCTACTTTGTTCTTGACCACCCGCACCCGAACTCGGCTGCCGGTGATTTCAGCGCCAGACTTGATGGATTGAATGCGGCGGGTATCCAAACGGACGGAAGCGTAAAACTTGAGCGCCAGGCCACCGGGTGTGGTTTCTGGGTTGCCAAACATAATACCGATCTTCTGGCGGAGCTGGTTGGTGAAGACCACCGCGGTCTTGGTCTGGTTGATCACACCGGAGAGTTTACGCAATGCCTGCGACATCAAACGTGCCTGCATACCCATGCTGGCGTCACCCATATCCCCTTCGATTTCTGCGCGGGGAACCAGGGCTGCCACGGAGTCGATGACAACAATATCGACCGCACCGGAGCGGACCAGGGTCTCGCAGATCTCCAGCGCCTGTTCACCGGTATCTGGCTGTGAAATCAGAAGACCGTCCACATCCACTCCGCACTTCGCGGCGTATACCGGATCGAGTGCGTGTTCCATATCCACATAAGCGGCGGTTCCACCCAACTTCTGGGCTTCAGCCACAATATGCTGGCAGATGGTGGTTTTACCGGATGATTCAGGACCAAAGATTTCGGTAATACGTCCGCGTGGAATACCCCCAATACCCAGGGCAATATCCAGCGAAAGGGATCCGGTAGGGATGGCTTCCACAGTCATATGATGCGCTTCTCCCAACCGCATAATGGAGCCTTCACCATATCTTTTCACAATGTCGGTGAGCGCCCGATCCAGCACTGCTCTTTTTCCGTTACTATCTTGAGGGATCTGGTCTTGCTGCGGGGTACTGGACATTTTCTTAGGCATAATCATCTCCGGAAAAATGGCGATTTGTTTTAATAATTCAATTAATCAATTGTAGCACAAGTGTTCGAATGGTCAAGGGGCGTCTGTTGGCAAAAAATCCAATGAAAGGGTGGGGGTAGGCTTGATCTCAAAACCTTTGCTGCCCCAATAGGTTATAAAAGTAACTGCCCCAGGATGAATATCAAATTTATGGTACTTTGAGTTATCAGGATAGTCAACCCAAAGTATGTAACTACCTGCAGGCAGATCTCCCATCACCAGGTTTTCATTATAGTAATCATCCGCGTTGACTGTTTTTCCCCCGTAGGTGCGGACTTCATAGATTTTTCCGGTTTCGCGATTGCGTAAACTCACCACCACGTGGTTGAGGGGTTTTCCACTCTCATCCATGATCCGGGCAGCCAGAACGCCCCAGCCCTGGGGAGGCGCGATCCAGAGTTCGGGGTTGCGGGTATTCCAGAACAGGTTTTTTCCCAGGCGGACTTCAAAATGCAGATGTGGACCTGTGCTCTCACCGGTGCTGCCCACTTTTCCAAGCACATCACCCGCTTCGACATACTGGTTATCCACCACATTGATCTCGCCCATGTGGGCATACAGCGTATAAAGCCGCTCCCCCTTGTAACCAAAATCATGTTGTATCGCTACCGCCAACCCGTAATCATCCTTGGCGTCTTCGACTCCGGCTAACAAGCCATAACCAGCCCAGATCACCTTCCCATCCGCAGCTGCGAGGACGGGTGAATCTTTGGGCGCGTCTATATCGATACCGGTGTGAACTGTGTCGGGACCGAAAACAATGCCGCCATACTTGTAATCTGAAACCGGCCAGTTAATAGTATCTGCGCCGATGGGACGAATGAAGTAGAAGTGGTCTTCATCGGTCAGTGCCCAGGGAACCGGATAAAGCGGCGGGCGCCATGCTGAAACCGGCAGTGGACCGGGAGTCGGAATATCGATGACAAGCGCTTCCACCGTGGGAAGAGGTGTCAGGTCGATCACAGGTGTAAGGGTGGGAGTGCTTGTTGACGCAGGGGTGTTGGTTGGAGCCAAAGTCTGGGTCGGTTCAACCGGGTTGGTATTATTGTCAGGATTTTGGGTAAGTGCGACAACAGTTCCAGCAACCGCGGTTTGAATAATATCCTGCCTGCCCGGTGTGGAAGAAGTAGGGCTGAATAATTTCTGCCCCGCTGAGGCAATAACGAGCAGACTCACGAATAAGATGAGCAGCACTCCTGAACTTACCTGCAATACGCGATAAGTTTTCATTGCGGTAACGGTGTCCAGGTGGGGCGGTTGGTCGGCGTCAGCGTGGGCGTTGGCGTGATGGTGGGTGTTTTAGTCCTGAAAACACGCTGTGTGGGTGTGGGCGTAA
>CAZRKL010000156.1:0-5789 GCA_964600595.1 uncultured Leptolinea sp. | reverse complement strand
ATTCAATCCAGGATGAATGAAAGTTACATAAACATCGCGGGCGCCATGGTCTTTCGCAATATTCACAGCCTGCACAATCGACCCTCCGGTATCCACTTCATCATCAACAATGATGACATCTTTTCCGTTGACATCGCCGATAATTGTCAGCGCCTGTGATTTGGCATCATTTCCACTACGCCGCTTCTCGATAAATGCCATGGGAGAATCGAGCCTCGCGGCAAAATCACGGGCTTTCTTCGCAAAGCCGAGGTCTGCTGTCAGAATTACCGGAGATACCAGCTTGGAATGCAGATTTTGTAAATATTTTACAAGGATATGAAATGCAGATAGAACATCACCCGGTATCGAGAAGAAGCCTTGAATCTGTCCGGCATGCAAATCCAGGGTGATATAGCGATCAGCGCCTGCGACTTCGATCATATCAGCTACCAGACGGGCTGTAATTGGAACACGAGGTTGGTCTTTCTTATCCGATCGGGCGTAGCACAAATAAGGCACAACCGCGGTGATCCTCGCAGCCGAATCCAGTTTCAATGTTTGCATTAAGATCAATAATTCCATTAGGTTGCGGTGAGTTGGCTTGCTTGTCGTCTGAATGACATAGCAATCCTGTCCGCGGACAGAACTATGGAGTTTTATAAACAGGTTGTCATTGGGAAAGTTGATCAGATCTCTACCGCAGAGAGGGACATTTAAGTATTTTGCAATATCATCCGCGAGATCAGGGCAGGCGGTCCCCGCATACAGCTTGACATCTCCATACATGCCGACATCATGTCGGGTCTGCATCATCATGAATTCACCTCTCCATGCTGCTTCAAAATCTACGGGTCAACATCCTTATTGTAATATATGTAGACTTCGATTGCTATTGCCTTAGGTAATGGATGTGACATGTATAAAATGCAATTTTCATGATTTTTCTCACATCAAAGAAACACCTCCTGCCATGTTGGGGAGGAGGTGCCATTGATTTCTACACACCCGGATGGTATTCATCCTTCCATTCCGGTCTGAGAACACTCATAATCAATACATCCAGATATTTTCCATACCTGAATTCGGCATCCCGAAAACGCCCTTCCTGCAGGAAACCAATTTTTTGGTAGCACCGGATAGCTCTTTGATTATCTTCATATACCCGCAGCCAAATCCGATGCAGGTTTAGAATTTCAAACGCTACTTTTAATAGCAGCATCATCGTCTCACTGCCAACCCCTTTATTCCAATACTCTTTTTCCCCAATGACGATGCCAACCTCTGCGTTTGCATTACGCCAGTCGATACCAATGAAGCCGCAATTCCCAATTGGTTTCCAGCCTTTGCCTTCTTTAATTTCAATCATCAGCGGGTGTTCTTCAAGCGGTAGTTGCATGGTCTGGTCAAACCATCGCGTTTCATCTTCCAACCCCATGGGATAGATGATGGTTAGCCCCCGGATCACATCTGGATCATTTATCCAATTCGTAAACAGGGGTATATCAGTCCGCTCAATAGCCCGCAACCGAATATTTTTCCCGAGATACATTTTTCCTCCCGTCAATGATGATAATTGCAAAGCAGATGGGTTTTTGGTATCCCATCTGCCTGAAATTTCTATGGGTGAAGCCGATTTGGTCCCCGGAAGAGATATGTCGCCTCACGCACATTTCCCAACCCAAGCAGCACCATCAGGAAACGGTTCAAACCCATCCCAAAGCCACCGTGGGGCGGGCAGCCGTATTTGAAGAAGTCAAGGTAGAACTGGATTGGTCCTGCCGTGAGTCCTTTTTCCTCTGCCTGTTTGAGTAAAACATCCGGGCGGTGTTCGCGCTGTGCGCCGGTGGTTATTTCCAGACCGCTGCCCAACAGATCAAAACTCTTGGTCAGGTTGGGATTGTCTTCATGCCGCATATGGTAGAACGGGCGCACAGATATAGGCCAGTCTTTTACAAAGACAAAATCATTACCATATTTCTCTTTTACATACTTCCCCAACAAACGCTCCCCACCCGGATCTATATCACCTTTTCGTTCAGGTGGAAGTGAATAATCCTGTGCTTTCAAGATGGCATAAGCCTCGCTCATGGATAATCTGGGGAAAGGTGTTTCAGGAACAATCAGGTCAAAGCCCAAGAGGTCTCGAATTTCATCACCATTTATCTCTTTCACCCGTTTATACACATATTGCAGCCATTCTTCGTGAAATTTCATAACGTCTTCATGGCTGTCTACCCAGCTGATCTCTACATCCACTCCTGTAAACTCTGTCATGTGGCGCGAGGTAAATGAAGGATCTGCTCTGAAAACTGGTCCAATTTCGCAAACCTTGTCATAGCCGGCTGCCATTGCCATTTGTTTATAAAACTGGGGGGATTGCGAAAGATAAGCCTTACGATCAAAATACTGCAACTCAAAAAGCTCGGCGCCTGATTCGCTGGGAGAGCCCATAATTTTGGGGCTGTGCATCTCCCTGAACCCTTCTTTCATCCAGTATTCCCGCATTGCCATCTCAGCTGTTGTCTGAACTTTAAAGATAATCGCGGTTTCTGGCCTGCGCAGGTCAAGATAGCGCCAATCGAGACGGTAATCCATCTCGGGTAAAGTTTCAGCAAACGGATCCAAAGGCAGTGGTGATTCTGCTAAATTCTCAACAACAACATCTTTCAATTGAATTTCAATACCATTCAGCTTGACAATAGGATTATCAATCACAATTCCTTGAATTGTGACCGCGCTTTCAGTGGTAAGTGCAGAAATTTTAGCTGCCATTTCTTCATTCGCAGCTTTCTCAAAAACCACCTGCGCCGCAGCAGAATGGTCACGAATGACCAAAAACTGCATCTTTTTCTGGTCGCGAAGTGTTTGCAGCCAGCCTTGAATTTTTACTTCTTTGCCAATGAAGTTCCTAAGTTCCTTGATGGGGGTTCGTTCCATGATCAACTCCAGTATAAATCGGGAAATAATTACAGCCAAAATGATTGCCGGGATATATGCTCGTTATTATACGCCAAAGTAAAGGGAAAACAATGTAGTAAACCCAGCGGGATAAACTCCATCCGGATTTTCGTGGATATGATCTGAATCCGGTGATTGTTTCACTATTCTGTTACCGGGTGATAACTCAATTATCTTTTTGATCAAAATATCCAGTTTGATTATGTCAGGTTTTTCACTGCTTCTTGTGGTGATATCTCACGTTTTAATACTTTATCGAGTTCTTCCTGAAAAGCTTCCCGCGCGCTGTTATTGTCCCACTTGCGCAGCAACTCCGCTTTCAGCATTTCTTGCATCTCGGTTTTTACCCTCGATTTTTCTCTTCTCTCCCATTCCCCAGAAGAGATAAGCCATCGGCGGTGGTTTTCTATCTCAGCAACAAGTTCATCAATCCCCTGGCTGGATGTAGCAATCGTCCGCATAACAGGAGGCTGCCAGCCAGTATCATCATGGGTCTGAGTATCATCCTCAGCTATTTGAAGGGATTGGTGGTGACCTTTGTTGCGAATCGATCCATTTGCCAGTTCCAACATACTTCGCAAGGCACGTTCCGTTGCTTCAACACCCGGGCGATCGGCTTTATTCACAACCAGGATATCTGCAATTTCCAGAATGCCCGCTTTAATCGCCTGAATATCGTCACCCAATCCCGGGGCTTCCACTACCAGGGTGGAGTGTGCCAGACGGACAATATCAACTTCATTCTGACCCGCGCCGACCGTCTCAATAATCACGGCAAAGTATCCGGCACAGTCAAAAACCTGCGCCAGGGCAGCTGTTTGGATGGCTAATCCACCCAACGCCCCTCTGCTTGCCATTGAGCGGATGAATACTCCCGAATCACCTGAGAGATCGCGCATTCTAACCCGATCCCCCAGAACGGCACCCCCGCTGAATGGGCTGGTTGGATCCACCGCGATGATCGCTATTTTCTCAGCAGGGTATATTTTTCGAAGGTTGAGAACGATCTGGTTAACCAGAGATGATTTGCCGGTTCCAGGGGAGCCGGTTACGCCGATGAGGTGTGCCTTACCACCCAATGGATAGATCGCTGAGAGAATACTGCTTCCTTCTTCAGTATCATTCTCCACCGCTGATAAGGCTCGGGCAAGCATCAAGCGATCGCCCGATATTAATGCTCGGATATCTACAGCCATGAGATTTGTTTATGGTTGGAAGTTGCCCCCCAACCTGCCTGTTTAATTTATTACAAATTTCTGAATATCTTCGGCGATGACCTGGGTGGATGTCCCAGGACCATAAACCGCTCGAACCCCAACTTCAGTTAGCGCCGGCACATCTTCCTCCGGGATAATTCCGCCAATGACTACAGCTACCTTATCCTGCCCCTGTTTTTTAAGCAACTCCATTACCCGTGGTACAAGTGCCAGATGTGCACCCGAAAGGATGGAGAGCCCTACTGCATCCACATCCTCCTGAAGAGCAGCCTCTGCGATCATTTCGGGGGTTTGCCGTAAACCAGTGTAAATCACTTCCATACCGGCATCCCGTAACGCGCGGGCAACGACTTTTGCGCCGCGGTCATGCCCATCTAATCCTGGTTTTGCCACTAGAACACGGATTTTCTTTTCTGCCATTGTAATTCTCCCTGGGGTGAATTTTTGAGATGGATAGATAAATTATACACCAGCCATGTTTTATTCAATTCATCCGCGAAACTGGGATTCTCTTTTTAGTCAGGTATTTTTCACTGGCCTATCAGGTGCCTTGCTGAAACCTGCGCGTGCTATAATTTCTTTTTTCGAGTAATCATTATGCCGTTTATCAACGATCCAAAATCTTTAGCCCTCCTGGGGGGTGCAGCAGCACTCCTTGCAGCTTTACTTTGGTCTGCAGCCGCAGTCATTTTTCGTAAACTGGGTGAAAATATTCCACCAACGGAATTGAACCTGGTGAAGGGCAGCCTCGCGGTCACCATGATGATCGTTACCACCTTGCTGCTCGGTGAGAAAAGCCCCAACACTTCCACATTTACATTAATACTTTTGGCGCTGAGTGGAATCATTGGAATCGGTCTCGGTGATACTGCCTATTTTGAGTCACTCAATAAACTTGGAACGCGATTGGCTTTATTGATGGGTGTTCTATCACCGCCAATGGCAGGATTGATCTCCTGGGGATTTCTTGGAGAGAAGCTGCCGGCAATTTCGTGGCTGGGAATTATGATCACCCTCGTGGGTGTATCCTGGGTAATTATGCAGGAACAATCAGACCACCCGGTAAAGAGACAGATGTGGATTGGTTTGATCTTTGCATTTATTGCCAGTTTGTCGCAATCCATCGGAGCAGTAATATCCAGATATGCTCTGACTTCATCAGATATCTCTGCGCTGCAAACTGCCATTATCCGCCTACTGGCAGGTATCGGCTCCTTACTCATTGTTATTGCATTCCAGAAGGGCAAGCGCTTCGCGTGGTTGAACAAATCGGATGCTGTTAACCCGACTCCCCGCAAACTGCTTGGCATGATCGCTCTGGTAGGATTTATCGGCACTTATCTGGCTATCTGGTTACAGCAGGTTGCTCTGCAGCTTGCCCCCGCGGGTATCACACAAACTTTGCTTTCCACCAGTCCCATCTTTATTCTGCCC
This sequence comes from uncultured Leptolinea sp., assembly GCA_964600595.1. Classification (GTDB taxonomy): domain Bacteria; phylum Chloroflexota; class Anaerolineae; order Anaerolineales; family Anaerolineaceae; genus DAIOEK01. The sequence goes on along the minus strand of CAZRKL010000156.1, from coordinate 198 downwards.
ATCGCCGCATTAAGGGGAGAGAAAGTTTCCTGGAAAGCAGTGCTGGGTGTGATTATTTCACTAGCCGGAGTAGTGCTACTGTTTTCAGTCAGTTAATTTGGTGCTTAATCCAAGGACATCCTGGTAAAACGCAGATATTTCGCTGCGTATTTTTTTTGCATCCGCGCGTTCCCGGATCATTTCCAGATTGTATCGGGC
>CAZRKL010000155.1:0-5881 GCA_964600595.1 uncultured Leptolinea sp. | reverse complement strand
TGGCTGAGGGTGAAGAAATCGTCCTCAAAAAAGGGAACCATGATGAACCCGAAACTGAATTGGAACAGGCAGCCGCCTGATTAAGGCGGAATACACCGAATATAAAAGGATGGAAACAAACCTGTTTCCATCCTTTTATATGTATATATGACAAGAATTCTCTTGATTTTCCTGAGCGTTGTGTGTATTATCGACTCAGAATACCAGCACGGAAAAGAACAGCCGAAAGGGCAAACCTGCTGCGAAGCAGGGGCGCAAAGTCATGGATCTGTGTTCCCAGACCGCCAGACTGCCGAAGATGTTTTTCGGCGGTTTTTTCATATCTACCCGGGAAAGGAGGCGGAGGCATTTTTATTGTTTCGTTTCAAATTATTCCTTGGAGGGAGAAACTTATGAAAAAGACAGTATTTGCTTTTATCATAGCCATGCTGGTGATAGCCAGCACCTTCAGCTTCGCTGGAGCCATTACGGATGGTTACCCTGACGGCGAAGGACATCCTTATGTCGGGTTGATGGTCGCGGATGACGCTGATGGAAATCCGCTCTGGCGTTGCAGCGGCACCCTGATTTCCCCCACATTGTTCCTCACTGCCGGGCACTGCACCGAAGCACCCGCGGTTCGTGCGACTGTCTGGTTTGAGTCTGATATCCAGAGCCAGCAAGCCGCTTTGGGTTACCCATATGGCGGCGCTACCAGCGTGGACGGCACCACCTATACACATCCGGAATTTGTCTCTGCGCAATTCTACCTGCATGATGTGGGTATGGTTGTGCTGGATACACCGGTGGTTAAGAGCGTTTACGGGCAATTGCCTAAGGTAAACGAATTGGACAAGCTCAAGACCAAACGCGGTCTTAAAGACACCACTTTCACCGCGGTTGGGTATGGCTTGCAGGAGAGCTTCCCGGATGCCGCCTCCTGGAAGGACGTCGCGCTGAAGATCCGCATGGTTGCGCATCCCAAGCTGATCCAGATCAATGTCCCCGGATCAGTGGGCGACTTCTCCATTCTACTATCCAATAATGCCAACACCGGCGGAACCTGCTTTGGCGATTCCGGTGGTCCGAACTTTATCGGCACCAGCAATGTGGTCGGAGGAATTACATCCTACGGCAAGAACGGCACCTGCGCCGGTACGGGTGGAGTGTTCCGTGTAGACCGCCAGAATGTACTTGATTTCATCAATTCTTTCATGGGCGAATAAACCAGATTAATCTAAGATGGCAGCCTGGTGATCCCGGGCTGCTTTTTTAATTTACTGGATGGCAGCCTGGTTCAGACTTTCTCCCTGTATAATTACTGCATGCCCAAACAACAACACCGTTATGTCTGCCAGGAATGTGGAAGGGTCACCGCCCAACCGGTGGGACGCTGTCCACAGTGCGGAGCGTGGAATTCACAGGTTGAAGAGATTCTCCAATCTGAGACAACAGCTCCAGCGCGCCTGCCCGGCGGGTTATCATCGCAATCCAAACCTCGCCGCCTGATTGAAATCGACCAGGAACCAGAAACCCGCTGGCATCTGCCCATAGGTGAGTTCTCACGGGTGTTGGGTGGTGGTATCGTCCCCGGATCAATCGTGTTGGTGGGCGGCGACCCCGGTATAGGTAAATCGACCCTGTTGTTGCAGATGGCAGTGACCATGTCACAAACTGCCCGAATTCTGTATGTTTCCGGGGAGGAATCTGAAAAGCAGATCCACATGCGGGCGGTTCGTCTGCTCGATGAAAAAACAACAAAGATGGAGACGCTGAAAGACCTCTACCTGGTCACCGAAACCAGCTTGCAGGCAATATTGGAACACGTCAGCCTGGTGAAACCCGCCATCCTGATTGTGGATTCCATCCAGACCATGTTCCTGCCTGATTTGCGCTCGTCAGCTGGATCCATTTCTCAGGTACGGGAGTGCGCATCGCGCTTGCGGGAGCTGGCAAAAACCAGTGGAATCACAGTGTTTGTGATTGGACATGTTACCAAGGAAGGTTTAATTGCCGGTCCGCGTGTGCTCGAGCATATTGTGGATACCGTCCTGTACCTGGAAGGTGACCGTTTTCAAAGTTATCGGTTACTGCGTTGTGTGAAAAACAGGTTTGGAGCAACTTCAGAAGTAGGCGTGTTTGAGATGGCGGAGCGCGGAATGGTGGAGGTGACAAATCCATCTGAAGCCTTCCTGGTGGAACGGATGGTTAACACGCCCGGATCATCCATTGCTGTGACCATGGAAGGAACCCGTCCGTTGTTGGTGGAAGTGCAGGCATTAACCAACCATACCAATTACGGCAATCCGCGCCGCACCCCCAATGGCATCGATTTCAACCGCCTGTTGCTGGTGGTTGCTGTGCTCACCCGTCGTGCGGGGATGAACCTGATGGAGCAGGATGTGTTTGCCAATGTCATCGGAGGGCTGCAGATTGATGAACCTGCCTCCGATCTGGCGATGGCGGCAGCCATTGCCTCATCCTACCGGGATATCCCCGTCAAGGCAGATACGGTTCTCATTGGAGAAATTGGTCTATCGGGTGAGCTGCGCCAGGCAAGCCAGATGAACGCCCGTCTGCGTGAAGCTGCCAAGCTGGGTTTTAAGACAGCCGTGGTACCCCGCCGAATGAAAGCAGTTGAGCCTTACCCGGAAGGAATCCAGGTTCTGGAAGCTCGATCTCTGCGGGAGGCATTGGGATACGCGCTGTTGTCTGATTCTTTCGTCCCTGAAATCAAGTCTGCTTCACGCAAGAAAAGCCAGGAGTAAAAATGAAGTTATTAATGCCCATTTTGAACCAGCAAAAAGTACTGGCAATACGCCGCAACCACGCGGTAGAACATGCCACCATCAATATTCTCAGTAAACAGTTCCCGACAAAAAGTGTATCCGGTTACTCAGACGCAGGCGGATTCTGGCTGATAGGAAAAATCCCTGCTGAAAGTGTCCGGCAGGCGGTGGATGAAGCTGTACAGAGGTTGGGTTCAGGAGAAAGATCACTGGCGTTCCACCCGAACTGCGGGACAAATTTTGTGGTGATGGGTTCGGCTTCAGCGCTGGCAGCCTGGGTCGGTATGCTGGGAGTGGGGAAAAAATGGAGTGACAAATTTGACAGGCTGCCTTTGATGATGGTGTTCAGCACACTTGCTTTGATCTTTTCGCAGCCGCTTGCACACGCCGTGCAAACGCAAGTTACTACTGCTCCATCACTGGGGCAATATTCACTCCTCCGCATAGAAGATGTCAGCCGGGGAGATATGCAGGCATATCGGGTTTATACACAATCGGTTTAGGAGGAGAAGAATGACTGATTTTGATTCACCATTTTTTGCGCAAGGTACAGAGACAATTCAACAGGAACCGCCTCAAGAAATTGAGTATGCGGGGTTTTTCCGCCGCTTTGGGGGTTATCTTGTAGACTCAGCGATAATTTCAATCATCAGCGGAATCATTTCACAGGTAATAATGGTTTTGATGGGGGGGAACCTAACGGAATTGATGAATAATGCGAATATTGACCCCAACAATCCCGTTATTCCACCTGAGATTGTCTCCTCCTTTGGCGACATATTCTTTGTTTTGTTGATTGCCAATTTTATCCTCTCATGGTTGTACTTTGCCGGTTTCGAAGGTTCAGGGTTGCAGGCAACCCCCGGTAAGAGGATTTTTGGCATGCGTGTGGCAGACCTGGATGGCGATCCGATTGGTTTCGGCGCGGCTACCGGGCGGTTTCTCGGGAAGGCTGTTTCATCGCTCATCTTTGGCATTGGCTACCTGATGGCGGCTTTTACCTCAAAGAAACAGGCGCTCCACGATATGATCGCGGGGACAGTCGTTCTCCTTAGATAGGTCAATATTCCAATTATGACCCAACCGGATGCCAGAATCATTATCCTTCGCGGAGACGATGAGACCGCGATCCATGCCCAAATAGAAGCCATCATTCACTCACTCGGGTCTTCTGATATGGCTGAAATGAACATATCCCGTCTGGACGGAAAAACCTGCAGCCATGATGAACTGGCAAACACGGTGATGGCAGTTCCCTTTTTTGTTTCACGACGGTTGGTAATTCTTACCAATCCGCTGCACAGGTTTGAGGGCAAACGGGGTAGCGCAGATGAAGATGGGGGTGGAAAACAGGGTGGTGCCCGCGAGAAGTTCCTCGGGCTCTTATCAGAAATTCCAGAATCGACTCTGCTGGTAATGGTGATTGAAGACCATCAGAAATGGAAAGCCGGGGGTCTGCGTTGGGAGGGATTGGGTGAGCGCCATTTTTTGACCAGGTGGCTTGCCACCCATCAGGATACTGCAAAGGTAGTTGAAGTATCGCTTCCGCAAGAACGGGAGATGCCGGGTTGGATCACCCGCAAGGTTCAAGAGATGGGCGGTAAAATTGCCCCGCCCGCTACCGCAGAATTGGCGCAGGCGGTGGGCAGAGATACCCTGCTGGCTGAGAAAGAAGTTGAAAAACTAATTTTGTACGCCTACGGAAGAGAGATTACCGCTGAGGATGTGATGAAACTGTCTACCTCGGTGGTTTCGGCGAAGATATGGGACCTGACGGATGCCATTGGGGGAAAAGATGCCCGCAAGGCTTCGCTGATCTTTCACCAGCTCCTTGAAACTCTGGATGTGCGGACAGAGATCTTCCCGATGATCGTGACCCATATTCGCACCATGCTGCAGGCGAAAGAAATTCTCGCCTCGGGTGGTTCTGCCGCGGATCTGATTCGAGAGCTGCGCATGATGGAATTTCAAGCCCGAAAGGTTGTCGGGCAGGTGAGTTTATTCAGCCCTGAAAGACTGCTTCAAGCTTACCGGCGACTGATGGAAATAGATGAAGAAAGCAAAGGGCAGGGGGGAAAATCCGGGTACGCCGATCCGGCTGTGTTGATTGATCAATTTATTTTTGAGTTTTCCGGATAATCAGGTACCTTAAGGTTCAGGTTTCAAATTCCGGCGCCGTGGGGTACGCCCATACGCCGGGTATTTCTGTCTTGCAGCGCGGACAGGTACCTTTGCGGGTGATGTGATATCCGGCAAGGGTGTATCCCTTGCGTTCGATGAGCAGCGCCTGGCAATTGGGGCAATACGTGTTTTCAAGGTTCCCCACCTTGCCGGGGAGGTTGCCGGCGTAAACATAATGCAGCCCGGCTTCCTGACCGATGTCTGCTGCCAGTTGCAGTTCCCGTGGTTGTGTGGAGCGGCTCGCGTACATTTTGTAATCAGGGTGAAACCCTGTAACATGCCAGGGAATATCAGCGGAGACACTTCGAATCGTTCGGGCAATATCCCATAATTCTTCAGGGCTGTTGTTGTAATCCGGAATCACCAGGGTAACCACTTCCACCCATAAACCAATCTGCCAGGCGTAAGCGATGGAATCCAGTACATGGGCTAACACACCTCCCATGGATCGGTAATTCGATTCGCGCAGAGATTTCAAATCGATTTTATAACCGTCCATCACCGGTCGCAGATAATCCAAAACGTCGGAGGTGGCGTATCCATTGGAGACCATGGCGGTGGACATTCCCCTGATTTTCGCCTGTTGAAAGATCTCCTTCGACCATTCCGCGGTAATGATCGGTTCATTGTAAGAACTGGCAATGATGGGGGCGTTGTAGTGTGCGGCTGTTTTAACTACTGTCTCAGCGGATACACGCTCCACTATGCTGCGGTGCTTCTCAATCGCCGGGTCGCGTAATACCTGGCTGGTATGCCAGTTTTGGCAAAAGTCGCAGTGAAAATTACATCCCAGCATCCCAAAAGTGAGTACGCGTGAACCGGGCATAAAATGGGTGAATGGTTTTTTCTCGATCGGGTCAACTGCCATTCCGGCGGTATAACCCCACGGTACACGCAAGACTCCCTGCTGGTTATAACGGACTCCACAGATG
>CAZRKL010000154.1:0-5883 GCA_964600595.1 uncultured Leptolinea sp. | reverse complement strand
GCAAACCGGCTGGACGAATATGCAATAAACAGGTAACAGAATCAAAACATCCAGCAAAAGCTGGATGTTTTTTTTGTGGAAAAAGGTATTATCGTTTCTTGCGGGATCCCATATAAATCAGAGCGCCCAGGGCGGTAGCCGCCAGACCAATTCCTACTGCCGCTTGAACGACAGTCTTTGGCTCCATGCCGGGCATGACAACTTTTCCATCTCCGTAAGACCTGAAAAGCTGTCCCCAGGGTGTATTTAAAGCTGATTCTACGCGCTTCCGGCCAATAAAGGGATACCAGTAAACATTATGATAGAAATTGCTGGCAAAGAAGCTCCAGGGAACGATTGGGCTTTGCAGTAAAACCTTCTCAAGTGGTTTCAAAGGTCCATGATAGATCATCTTCTGCCCGCGTGATGCAAAAGTATCTTCCTGAACGAAGTTCCAGGATTTTTCTTGCTCTATATCGTAACCAACCACTTCGATCTCTTTGGGATCTGCAACACCCAGACCCATTTCGTGTGCTGTGCGCAGAAATGGTATTTCCATTGGATTGAATCCCTGCAATTTGGCACTGATCGCATCGATAGCCACCTGGTCGGCTGATGCTAACAGTATGTTCTTCTCATGCCAGCGCATAGCCCGGGGACCCGGACCATCTCCAGCAAATGTTCCATCCATAACTGCAAACAAGCCGGGGTGGATATCCTGTTGGATCATGAGCAGATCCACCAGTGTTTCATGAATCACGCTGTGGGTCCAATGGCGGTTACGGTGTAAAAGCCCACCGAATGCATTCTTCATTGCACCGGTAATGGTGGTAAAAACGTGGGTTTTGACGGTTGGCAGATGCAGGATGTTTTTGCCAATCAACGCTTTTGGAATAAATACACCATCCGGATACACCTTGTCCAGGACCAGAAAGGGCTTCTTGGGTTTGTATTCAGCCCATTCAAATTTTTCTTCATATAAGTACAGGCAGGGGACACCATATTTGTCCGTTACATAGCGATGTTTATTGTTTACTTCACCGACAGAAGTGTCAACGACCACGGTGTCATTATGGATTCCTACCAGATCTTTATAGCCTGCTTTTTGCAAAGTTTGGACAACACCTTCAATTTGCCAGGGTGTTGAGGAGCAAGCCGGATACCAGGTCTGCCAGGAGATATTAATCTTAATACCGGTCGTGTTCTCCTTGGGAAGTGCCTGTTGGTAACCAGCCAGTTCCATTACCTTCTGTGTATCCTGAAGAACTGTATCAGGAGTTGTCTTAATTACTGCTACTTTACCTTTTCCTGGAAATTCACTCATTTTCTTCCTTCCCCAAAAAATGGATAACCATTCATCCGTTTAAGTTGTTTTCGAAGTTCATTTTACCAAATATAAAACTGCATTTACCAGTGTAGATATAAATCTCTTGTTTATTTTTCACCAGATTTGCTTACCTGCCAGATAACCGGTTTGATTTTCGGAGAACATAAACTATTTACCTGGCAACCGCTGCAATTAGACGTATTGCACGTATCCAGAGACTTTATCAGTCCCATCTGAACCAGGGTGCCCAACATGGATTCGATCATTTGCGGGGAAGTAGCCAGTGCGCTGGCGAGGATATTCGAATCCATCGTGTGCAGGCGGTTGATCTCGTTTATCAGTCTACCCAACATGGTTATAATCCCAATCCACTGCTGACCTGGTAAGTAAGTATACCCGCTCCAATCGAAAGGAGCAGGTAAAAGACCACTGTAAATGATGTCCACTTCCAGGAATTTGTCTCCTGTTTTATCGAGGCGATTGTAGCGGCGCATGGGATAAAGAGCAGGCTGACGACCAGAAAACTAAGCGCGCTGGCTGGAGAGTAAGCACTAGCAATTGTGGCGGTGAAGCCTGCTTCGGCTGAATTTCCAAATAGGACTCCCAACGTGGCTATGGCATTTTCTTTCGCCATAAAACTGGTCAGCAGGGCAATGATTAATCGCCAGTCAAAACCCATCAGATTGCCAACTGGAGTTAATGCCTTGCCGAGTTGAGCCAGATAACTTCCTTCCAGGTTCCCGTCAGGTAATACTGAAAATACCCAGACCAGAATTGAAATTAGAAGAATGGCTGTTCCAGCTTTTTGAACAAAAGATAATGAACGCTGCCAGACCAATAAACCAATTGTCCTTGGATTTGGGACATGGTAAGATGGCAATTCCATAATAAAAGTAGACTTCTCACCTTTAAATATAATCTTATTGAATAAAATTCCAAGGATAACCATCAAGACTATTGACATGGATATCAGTCCCCATGTGATGAGGAAGGAATTCCTGCCAAAAAATGCGGGTGCCAGAAAGGCGACCACAGCCATGCGGGCTGTACATGGGATGAGTGGCGCAATGATAATTGTAAGAATTCGAGCTGACGGAGAGTCGATGACACGTGTTCCCATGATTGCCGGAACATTACATCCAAAACCGAGGAATAATGGCAGGAAAGATCTTCCCTGCAAGCCCATCATCTGCATCAAGTTATCCATTACATAGGCAGCACGTGCCATATAGCCGATATCTTCGAGAACACCAAAGGCGGCAAAAAATATCACCAGGATGGGCAGAAATGTCAGCACTGCGCCAACCCCGCCAATAATCCCATCCACCACCAGACCGCGCAGCCAAAGGGGAGATTGGACCATCCACCCGGATACCAGATCTGCCAGCGGAACAAATATTTGGAGGTCCATCCATTCCTGGATGGGTGCGCCAATTTGAAATATCAACCAGAAAACCAAACCGAGAACTCCACCCAGAGCTAGAAGTCCAAAAACCGGATGAGCTACAAATTTATCAATCTGCTCATTTAATCCCACCTTATCCGCATTCTGATAGGTCACTGCATTCCTAAGTACAGATGCAATCCATTCATACCGGTTGGATGCGATATCAATTAATGAAGTAGATCGTTTCTTCAAGATTTGACTAAGTTCGTCATTCTTTGCTTCCGGCAGGAGTTGGCTCATCATCCTCGAAATTACTTCATCTGCTTCAAGAAGCTTTAATGCCACCCAGGATACTGGATATGGGGATGGAACGTGATCCGAGATGATATCCACAATTTTTGAATAGTCGCCTGATAGTGAATCAGGGATGGAAACTAATTCCTGAGGTGCGGGACTCTTGCCGGTAAATGAATCTTCTACTGCGCTTATTAATTTTTGAAGATCAGATCTTCGTGTCGCAGAGATGGGGATGATGGGTAAGCCAATTTCTTCCTTTAACACATCGACATCAATGGATATGTGATCTTTCTCCGCTACATCCATCATATTCAATGCAATGATCATAGGTTTGGATAAACTGATCAATTCAGCGAGCAGGTAACAACTTCGTTCCAGATTCGCTGCGCTGACAACGGCAATAACCAGATCAGGTTCCTCAGTAAGTATATATTCCCGCGCGATCAGTTCTTCAGGTGAATTTGCTGTAAGACTATAAGTTCCAGGAAGATCGACGATCTGGTAATTTACACCGGAAATTGTAAAATTCCCCGCTTTACATTCAACAGTTTTTCCAGGCCAATTACCAACATGCTGATTCAATCCGGTTAATAAATTGAAAATTGTTGTTTTGCCAATGTTTGGTTGACCCGCGAGGGCAATTTTCCGGGTCTTGGTTTCTTTGATTGTTAAGACATTAGTTTCTATGGAAGAGGAATGTGTCACGCATGGTCTCTTTCCACCCAGATTCGAGATGCCTGTTTGCGCCCGAGAGCCACTTGTGATCCCCTGACATGGATGATGATCGGTCCGCTGCCATAATTTTGAACCATGCGAACGGATACACCGGGGGTCAAACCAAACGAAGCCATTCGGGAGAACTCACCTCTGCCGTACGTGTGATCGACCAAGTGAGCTTCATCCCCGGATTTCATTTCTGCCAGGGTCTGCATCAGGTGAGGATTCATGGGTGTCATAAGCATCTCCCAAAGGAGTAAAGTGTGAATTATACTAATCCATTATATTAGCATACGCTAATAAAGTAAATAGATTATAATAATAAAAATGTTATGACAATGTAAATATTATGTGAAAAGTATATGAACTCTCAGGGCAGGCAAGATTTGTCGACAGAGGTAGAATGACAGAAATGGTTGTTAGTCCAACAATTGAAGATTACCTGGGCATTATTTATGTTTTGGAACGGGATCAAGAACCCGTGGTGGGTGCCCGATTAGCGAACCTGTTGGTCGTTTCTCCACCAACAGTAACAAATACTCTTAAAAGGATGATCAGGGATGGTCTCCTGCATCAGGAAGAAAATTCCAGCGTCCATCTAACCCCACTTGGATGGGAAGTATCCAAATCTGTAGTACGGAAACATATGCTTTCCGAATGGATGTTATCGCGATTGTTATCCTGGTCAAAATTACATGATGAAGCGCATATGCTTGAGCATGGAATTTCACCTGAAGTAGCAACGGCGCTGTTGAGGGAGCTGGGTGATCCAGAACTTTGCCCGCACGGAAATCCGTTGCCCGGTTACGAAGATGCCGTATCAAAATGGATACCCTTACTCCAGATAAAAACTGATCAAAGCATTATTATTCGCAGAATTCATGAATTAGCCGAAGAAACGCCTGATCTGCTTGGATTTTTTGAGACTCATGAAATACTTCCTGGCGCAGAAGCCAGACTGCTTGATATATCTGAACTCAATCAGACAGTCGAGTTATTAATTAACAAATCCAATCGGGTTACCCTGGGCTTTTCAACAGCTAAATATGTTTTCGTAGAAATTCTAGAATAAAAGAACCTATTCCTGTTGAATGTTCGATTTATTGATACAATGGGGAGGTTATACAAGCCGGATAATTCGTCAATGTACTGGCTTAGAGGTGTTCTGTGAAAAAAACACGAATTATTACCCTTGCCATCGTAATTTCAATGATTCTTTCATCATGCAATACCACGGCATGGGCGAAAGATATCCTGAAAACCAAGCTAAAAGATAAAAGACCGAATTTTCTGATCATTCTAACGGATGATCAACGGTATGATACCCTGCAATATATGCCACAAACCAGGCAAAAAATATTTGACCAGGGAGTGACATTCGATCATGGATACATTACCACTCCGCTGTGCTGTCCGAGCCGGGTGAGCTTACTCACCGGTAAACTTGCACAAAACACAAAAGTCAGAACAAACGGGATGGTCAATACCAACCGTACATTTATTGAAGATTTCCAGCAGAATGGGTACTACACCGGACTGGTTGGTAAGTACCTCAACTATTGGAAAGGAGATGCCCGGCCAGAATTCGATTACTGGGTATCCTTTTTCAAAGGTGAATCTCCATATAGCAATCCTCCTCTGAATGTAAATGGCGTATGGCGGGAACACATTGGCTATATCACCGACATCCTTGGAACTTATTCCATATCCTTTGTGGAAGATGCGGTTGCACAGCGAAAACCCTGGGTTCTTTTATATGCGCCCATCGCTCCACATGAGCCAGCTGAGCCAGATATCCAGGATCTTGAGCTATATCCGGATCTTGAGCTGCATCGTCCACCCAGTTTTAATGAAGAAGACGTAAGTGATAAACCGGATTGGTTTGACAAGAAGGATCTGCTCACAGACGATGAAATTGCTAAGATTGACACATTCCGAAAAGAACAGATATTGACCTTGACCTCATTGGATCGCGCCATCGGAAAATTGATTGACCGATTGGAAGACAAAGGCGCCTTGGACAACACTGTGATAATTTTCCTATCGGATAATGGTAAATTCTGGGGTGAGCATCGGATTTCATCAAAAAACAGTTTTTACGAAGAAGCAGTGAAAGTTCCTTTTGGTATACGCTACCCGCCATTGATATCCGAACCTTACATCGAAAGCCGGATCG
>CAZRKL010000153.1:0-5937 GCA_964600595.1 uncultured Leptolinea sp. | reverse complement strand
TCTAAAAGCATCATTATAGCGAACCCTCCCATCGCGCCAATGGTGGCAATATCCGTGCTTTCATCACGCTGTGATTCAGGTATGAGTTCTTCCACAACCACATAGATCATTGCTCCTGCCGCGAAAGCAAGGGCGTAAGGCAGCATTCCCCGCATAGATACTACCGCCGCAGCCCCTATGACTGCCGCAATCGGCTCTACAACAGCTGAAGCCTGACCAAATAAAAATGCTTTCAGCCGACTCAATCCTTCTCCCCGCAGTGGCACAGATACTGCCATACCCTCCGGGAAGTTTTGCAGTCCAATTCCGATGGCCAGGGCAATCGCCGTGGATATGGAGGCAGCTGGCATGCCTATGGCAACGGCACCAAATCCGACCCCAACAGCCAGACCCTCCGGAATGTTATGCAATGTTATAGCCAGAACCAGCAGCACAGACCGCTGCCATGATGTTTTTAATCCCTCTGATTCAGATGTAGCAAGGCCCATGTGCAGGTGGGGCAGAATTTTATCAATCAAATATAGAAATGCGCCACCCATAAGAAAGCCCACCACCGGTGGTATCCAGGGAATTAGACCCAATTCTTCTGACAATTCTATCGCCGGGACAAGTAAACTCCAGCAGGAAGCAGCCACCATAACACCTGCCGCAAAGCCAAGCATTCCTGAAAGAAGCTTCTTATTAACCTGGCGATTAAAAAAGACAAAAGCCGAACCAAGGGCTGTCAATCCCCAGGTAAACAACCCTGCCAGTAGAGCCTGAATAATTGGATTTAGTGATAAGAAAGTGGAAACCATCCTAACCCCTGTGTTTTTGTTTGATTATAACCATCAGAACGTTGATTACAAAGCCTGGTATATAAAATCAGCCCGGAAATCCGGGCTGATTTGTTTTTCGAAAAAAGATTACGCAACGTCGATGACTGCGCCGGCTTCTTCCAATTTCTTTTTCGCATCCATGGCTGCTTCTTTGGCAACCGCAGAGAGAACTTTTGAACCAGCGGTTTCAGCCATGGTTTTGGCTTCAACCAGACCAAGATTGGTCAGCTGGCGGATGACTTTAATTACTTCGATTTTCTTGGGACCGGCATCTTTGATGACTACATCAAATTCGGTCTTTTCTTCTACGGGTTCAGCAGCTGCTGCTGCGCCACCGGCGGCGGCGACTGCTACTGGAGCGGCGGCGGAAACGCCCCACTTCTCTTCCAGCATTTTTACGAGTTCAGCGGCTTCTAAGACTGAAAGCTTGCTGAGTTCATCAACGATTTTAGTTAATTCTGCCATTTCAAATTCTCCTAACGAATGAATAATCAATTTATTTGCCGTTACTGGGAACGGATTTTTATAATTCAACTATGCTGCCACTGCTTGCTCTGAATGAGCTTTGATGACTGCAGCCAAACCACGAGCGGGTTCTGCCAGTGTACGGACCAGTTTCCCGGCGGGAGCTTGGATGACACCCAACAGTGTCGCGCGCATAACCGGGAGAGATGGTAGATCTGCCAGTGCCTTCACTTGTGCCGCAGACATTTCATCCTGACCCAGATAACCACCCTTGACCTTAAAGAATTCATTTCCCTTAGCAAAATCTGTTATCGCTTTTGCCATAGCGGGTGCGTCATTATAAGCAAAGCCGATCGCTGTCGAGCCTTCGAGAAGTTTTCCTTCCATCGAAATGCCTTTTTTTGCAAACACAGAACGCATGAGTGTATTCTTTACAACATGCAATTCTCCTCCAGCTTCACGGATCTTTGCGCGGATGGCGTTGATTGCTTTCATATCCAAACCAGAATATTCAACAACGAACATAGCTTTGCTATCGTCTGTCCAGGTTTGATATTGTTCAACCATTTTTGCTTTATGCTCTTTTGAAAATGCCAATGTATTTCACCTCCTTCCATAAATGGAATAAAAAAATCTTTGTCTGGTTTATCCAACCGGGCAAAGACTTTTACCGCCTGTAACAGGCAGGATCTAGTGATCTTTAGTCTTCACCTCGGCTGGTAAGTTTAAGCCCTTTCAGGCACCCGCTGTCTCTGGTGAACAGTATTTGATTGTTGAATTATACCCTAGTCTGCAACGTCTGTCATGGACTGAGCAGCCAGAGGATCCACTTTTACACCAGGACCCATGGTAGATGTCAGGGTGATGTGTTTTATGTATGTGCCTTTGGAGGCAGATGGCTTGGCTTTTTTAATTGCATTCATCAACGCTGCCAGGTTGGCAAAGAGCTGTTCTGAGCTGAATGATACTTTACCTACAGGTGCGTGAATGTTGGCAGTCTTATCCAGACGGAATTCAACACGACCAGCTTTTGCTTCTTCAATGACGCGGGGAAGGTCGTCGCCGGTAGCAACAGTACCAGCCTTTGGATTAGGCATCAAACCTCTTGGACCCAGCACTCTACCCAGTTTACCCACTTTACCCATCATATCGGGAGTAGACATGGCAACATCGAAATCCGTCCATCCACCGAGAATCTTGTTAACCATTTCATCTGAATCAACAATGTAATCGGCGCCAGCATCTTTAGCTTTCTGCGCAGCTTCACCCTGGGCAAAAACCAGAATTTTCACTGTTTTTCCCAAACCATGGGGCAAAACTACTACATCACGAACCATCTGATCTGCCTGGCGCGGATCCAAGCCCATGCGCAGGTGTACTTCGACAGTGGCATCAAATTTTGTGAAGGAGGTTTCCTTTACCAGGTCAACCGCTTCTTGAGGAGAGTATGCTTTCTCCTGATCAACTTTGGCTTTTGCAGCCAGAAAATTCTTTCCGTGTTTTGACATTCATTACTCCTTGGTGGTTCAGGCGGGCAAGATTTGCCCTCCCACAGGGGTTTATTTTTCTACAGTAATACCCATATTACGGGCTGTGCCTTCGATTTGTCTCATTGCATTTTCGATATCGTTGGCATTCATATCTTTAAATTTAATCTCGGCAATTTCACGAACCTGAGCCTGGGTCACCTTCCCCACTTTAGTTCTGTTGGGTTCAGCGGAACCTTTATCAATTCCTGCGGCCTTCGCCAGCAAGATCGATGCAGGTGATGATCTCAGCACAAACGTGAATGAACCATCTGAATAAACAGAAATATCTGCCGGAATTACCTCACCCGGTTTGTTTTGGGTTCTGGCATTGTATTCCTTGCAGAATGCCATGATGTTAATCCCATGACCTGCCAGCGCAGGACCAATGGGCGGCGCGGGATTGGCTTTACCGGCCTGAATATTCAACCGAACAACTGCTTTTAATTTCTTTGCCACTTTTCACTCCTTTGTGGTAATAACGGGTGTTTCGAGGTACACCCTTCCACCTGTCTCAGCCAATATTGGCTGGTATTCCCATATTTTTACGCGCGCTCCACCTGTAAAAAGTCGAGCTCGACGGGTGTTTCTCTGCCAAAGAAATTGACCATGACGCGGACTTTGCTGCGCTCCATATCAATTTCTGAGACTGATCCGCGGAAGTCATTGAATGGACCATCCACAATGCGGACACGTTCGCCGATCTTAAAGGTAACCTTGACCACCGGGGCTTCAGCTTCCATGCGGCGCAGGATCTGCTGCACTTCTTCAGGGCGGAGAGGGGTGGGCGTGTTGCCCATACCAACAAAACCAGTCACCCCGGGAGTGTTGCGAACAACATACCAAGATTCTTCTGACAGAATCATGTTCACTAATACATAACCAGGGAAAACATGACGCTCAACAGTTTTCCGCTTACCATCTTTTACTTCAATTTCTTCCTGGGTAGGTATGACAACATCAAAAATCTTGTCTTTCATACCCATGGTTTCAATTCTCTGCTCCAGGTTGTGCCGTACTTTGTTTTCATATCCTGAGTAGCAGTGAACTACATACCACGCGCGCTGATCGCCAGCCTGTTCAATAGATTGTTCGATGGAAAAATCAGGTGCTGCCGGGGCGTCCATACTCAGTGGCGCGTGTAATTCAGCCGAAGTGATTTCTTCAGCTTCTTCCGATTCCACTGGTTTTTCCAGGTTTTCAAATTCCTGTGAATCCATTAAAAACGCTCCTCTCACCAGCTATCCGCGGCAAGATGTTATACGACGATCCATTCAATAATCTTGGAGAAAATAAAGTCCAGAGAGCCAAGAAGAATGCTCATTATCGCCAGTACCAACAAGACGATCTTTGTCAGATGCCAGGCTTCTTTGGTAGTTGGCCAGTTCACCTTGCGCAATTCACCGACAGTCTCTCGGAAATAACGCTGGATGGCGTTTGGCTCTTTTGGTTTCTCAGTTCTATCAGCCATATTTGGCTCCTTTATTATCATCCAACCGGTTTGACACCGACTGAAGAATCTATTTTACGCCTAAAACGCCGCCTTTAAAGACGGCGTTTACTTTTCTGGCAGGCCAGGCAGGAATTGAACCCACAACCTCCTGTTTTGGAGACAGGCGCTCTGCCAAATTGAGCTACTGGCCTAAGTTAAGTGATCGGCACCCGGCTATTGCCGAACCGATCTATTGCCGATCTTACTTGGTCTCGCGATGTGGTGTATGTTTACGGCAGCGAGAGCAATATTTGCTAATTTCCATACGACCGGGATCGTTACGCCGGTTCTTTTCAGTTGTATAGTTCCGTTCCTTGCACTCTGTGCAAGCCAGTGTAATTACCGGTCTGACATCTTTCTTTTTTGAAGCCATTTTTTCTACCTAAGATGGAGCCTGGTTTTTACCCTCAGGCTCCATTCCCTTCGCTCGCAATTAGTCCAGAATCTTGGTGATCACACCGGCGCCAACCGTCAGACCACCTTCACGAATAGCAAACTTGGAACCCTGTTCCAACGCAACCGGAATGATCAGTTCCACTTCCAGGTTCACGTTATCTCCAGGCATCACCATCTCTACCCCATCGGGCAGCTTGATGTTGCCGGTTACATCCATCGTCCGAATGTAGAACTGCGGCCGGTAACCATTGAAGAATGCTTTGTGGCGCCCGCCTTCTTCCTTCTTCAGCACGTACACTTCGCTCATGAATTTCTTGTGCGGGGTGATGCTGCCCGGCTTCGCCACAACCTGTCCACGTTCCACATCAGTGCGCTCAATTCCGCGCAGCAATATGCCCAGGTTGTCTCCAGCCAATCCTTCATCCAGCAGCTTGTGGAACATCTCCACTCCCGTTACCACGGAGCTGCGGGTCTTTTCCTGCAATCCAACGATCTCTACCGGTTCACCAACTTTGATTTTGCCGCGATCCACACGTCCGGTTACCACGGTGCCGCGTCCCTTGATCGAGAACACGTCTTCAACCGGCATCATGAACGGTTTGTCGACCGCGCGTACTGGCTCGGGAATGTATTCATCCACCACCCGCAGCAGTTCTTTGATGCATTCGTATTCCGGTGCATTCGGATCGGTGCTGCTGCTTTCCAATGCCTTCAACGCAGATCCCTTCACAATCGGGGTCGTGTCGCCGGGGAAGCCCTGCTTCGAGAGCATCTCGCGCAGTTCCAGTTCCACCAGTTCCAGCAGCTCAGGATCGTCCATCTGGTCGGTCTTGTTCATGAACACCACGATGCTCGGTACTTCCACCTGACGCGCCAGCAGTACATGCTCAAAGGTCTGCGGCATCGGTCCATCGGGTGCTGCCACCACCAGTATCGCGCCGTCTACCTGCGCAGCTCCGGTGATCATGTTCTTGATGTAGTCGCGGTGCCCGGGCATGTCTACGTGCGCGTAGTGCCGGTTCGCTGTCTGATATTCCACGTGCGCAATGTTGATCGTGATCCCGCGCGCTTTCTCTTCCGGCGCGTTGTCAATCTGATCATACGCTTTGTATTCTGCCAGCCCCTGCATCTGACACCATTTCGTGATCGCCGCGGTCAGGGTCGTCTTGCCATGATCGATGTGACCCATGGTACCTACATTCAGATGCGGCTTCGACCGGTCAAACTTTTGCTTCGCCAT
>CAZRKL010000152.1:5007-5973 GCA_964600595.1 uncultured Leptolinea sp. | reverse complement strand
CCTGGAAACCAGACCTTATTATCGTCGCTGCATTCGGTCAAATACTTCGAAATAACGTATTACAACTTCCACCCCTTGGCTGCATAAATGTTCACGCCAGTTATCTACCACGATGGAGGGGTGCGGCACCCATTCAGGCGGCAATATTGGCGGGTGATGAATCCACTGGTGTTACCATTATGCATATGGATAAAGGCATAGATACTGGCGATATTCTAAGACAACAGGTAGTGGAAATCCTTCCAACTGATACCACTGAAAGCTTATCGATTCGTCTGGCAAATGATGGAGCAAAATTGTTATTACAAACCTTGCCTGACTATATTCAGGGAAAAATTATTCCTCAAAAACAGGATGACACCCAGGCTACATATGCTGGAATGATCCACAAAGAAGATGGAGTAATAGACTTAACACTCTCTGCTGCTGAAATTGATCGAAAAGTGCGGGCGTATTATCCATGGCCTGTTGCCAGACTTCTGCATCGAGATCAGGAAATTCAAGTTTATAAAACCAGAGTTGAAGAAAGTGTCTACGCACTTCCCGGCAAAGAGACTACGATAAGGAAATATCCAGCCATCGGCACCGGGCGTGGATGGTTGATCCTGGAAGAAGTTCAATTACCGGGCAAGAAAAGAATTACAGGAATAGATTACTTAAACGGGCAAAAAAGTTGGGGTAGTGAAAAATAATTCTTTGGGTGAGTATATGGAAAAATATATTGCTGCAATTGATCAAGGTACAACCAGTTCACGCTGTATCATTTTTGATCATCAAAGTAAGATAATAAGCCAGGCACAGCTTGAACATAAGCAAATTTATCCACAACCGGGATGGGTGGAGCACGATCCGGTTGAAATTTTAAAAAATACGCGTTCAGTAATTCAAATAGCATTGGAAAAAGCCAATCTAACCAGCGACAATCTGGCTGCATTTGGAATTACCAATCAACGGGAAACCGCAGTC
>CAZRKL010000152.1:0-4997 GCA_964600595.1 uncultured Leptolinea sp. | reverse complement strand
CCTCTGGAATCGGAAAACGGGACAGCCATGTATGAATGCGATTGTCTGGCAGGACACTCGCACTGATGGAATCTGCCGGGAATTAGCGATTCAGGAAGGTAATGACAGGTTTCGTGAAAAAACCGGATTACCGCTCGCGACCTACTTCTCAGGACCAAAAATCCGATGGATGCTGGATAGTGATCCATCCTTGATGCAATTAGCGGAATCAGGCGATCTCTGTTTTGGTACCATTGATACCTGGATTATTTGGAACCTCACCGGGGGTGTAAATCATGGGCTTCATATAACTGATGTGAGTAATGCTTCACGTACTCTTTTAATGAATTTGCAGACGCTCCAGTGGGACCAGGAGATATTACAAATCATTGGCATACCAAAAGCAATTCTTCCAGAAATTAGACCATCCTCACAATACTATGGAAAGAGCATTGCACCTTTCGAAGGTGTGCCTGTGGCAAGTATTTTAGGAGATCAACAAGCAGCTATCTTCGGACAAACCTGTTTTGAACCTGGCGAAGCCAAAAATACCTACGGTACAGGTTGTTTTATGCTTCTAAACACTGGAGAAAAACTAATCCAATCAAAACAGGGGTTATTAACCACCGTTGGATATAAAATTGGCGACGATAAACCGATTTACTGCCTTGAAGGTTCCATTGCAATAGCAGGTGCATTAATCCAATGGCTGCGCGATAATCTCAAGATCATTCAACAATCTGATGAAGTTGAAGCACTCGCCCGTACCGTGGATGACAATGGAGATATATATTTTGTTCCCGCCTTCTCAGGTTTATTTGCTCCGCATTGGAGAAGTGATGCGAGAGGTGTCATTGTTGGCTTAACGAGATTTGTGAATAGCGGGCATATTGCCAGAGCAAGCCTGGAAGCAACAGCATTTCAAACCAGGGAAGTGCTGGAAGCCATGAATAAGGATTCGGGTGTACCATTAACGCATCTGAAAGTGGATGGGGGGATGGTAAAGAATAAACTGTTGATGCAATTTCAATCAGACATTCTGCAGCTACCCGTCATCCGTCCCAAGATTAGCGAAACAACTGCCCTGGGAGCAGCGTTTGCGGCGGGATTGGCCGTTGGATATTGGAAAAACCAGAACGAATTACTCCAATACTGGCAGGAGGATTTTTCCTGGAGGCCATCTCTGCAACGGGATGAAAGTGAAAAACTGTTTCGCAAATGGAAAAAAGCTGTAAACAAATCATTAGACTGGATTGAATAAAGGAGGGGCATGGACAAACCACGTGTCATTATCATTGGCGCTGGTTTTACTGGGATGGCTACCGCATATGACCTGGCGCAACGTGGGTGTGATGTGGTCGTCATTGAACGAGGTGAAATTGCCTCGGGCACATCTGGTAGAACACACGGATTATTACACAGCGGGGGGCGCTACTGTGTAAATGATCAAGAATCAGCTATTGAATGCATTGATGAAAACATGATATTAAGAAAAATCATTCCATACTGCATTGAACCCAATGGAGGACTATTCATCGCACTGAACGATTCTGATGTGGCATACGCGGATAGATTTGAAGCGGGTGCCCAAAAATGCCATATCAACATAGAAAAATTAAGTGGAAAACGTGCGCGGGAAATTGAACCAGCCATTTCCGAAAAAACTATTTTGGCATATCTGGTACCGGATGGGACATTTGACCCATTGAGACTTGCCTGGGGTTTTGGAGCAGGAGCTGTGCAGTATGGCGCGAAATTTCATACATATCACCAGGTGGAATCCATTGATGTGGATGGACAGCGCAAGGTAAGCAAAATCCATGTCACAGATCGGAAATCCGGCAAGAGAGTGGATTTTGAAGCTGACATGGTTATCAATGCAACTGGTGCCTGGGCAGGGAGAATTGCGACAATGGTTGGTATTAATGTGGATGTCAAACCGACTCCGGGTGTCATGGTGGCCGTGGACCAGCGGTTGACGCAAACAGTCATCAATCGTCTCAATAAACCAGACGATGGGGACATAGTATTACCGCAACGTAGAATGCTGGTCATTGGAACCACGTCTTTTGATGCCGAAGATGTCGACTATATTCCTCTGGATGATGAACAAACAGAATTGATGGTTGAACGCGGAAGTGAGATGATCCCGGGGATCAGGTCGGCAAATCTCCGCGGTATTTACATGTCCAGCAGACCACTCATTGGCGCAAGTATGGCTGGACGCAGCCTCACGCGTACTTTTAAAACACTTGACCACGAAGAATTGGATGGTCTTAAAGGTTTTGTGAGTATTATTGGCGGCAAGGCTACGACATGCAGAGCTATGGCTGAGCAAGTGAGTAATATGGTCTGTGCAAAACTTGGAGTGACCAGGGAATGCCAGACAAAGGATATTGTGCTACCTTCATACAGAAAGTTCTTTACTTCAAATGACGGAGCTGCCTTATGAAAGAATTATGGAAAGTAACATTTTCTGTATATCGAAAAAAGGGGAATGCAGACAGCTTCTATCAGAATTTTCTTCTCGAAATAGATCCTGATGAATATGTATTGGATGGGATCGAAAAAATCTGGGCATTTCATGACCGAACTCTCATGTTCCGCCATGCCTGTCATCACTCCACCTGTGGAGCCTGTGGAATGCGGGTCAACAACCGGGAATATTTGACTTGTATTACCAAAATTCGGGATGTTACCCATAATGGCGGTGTAGTGAAAGTAGATCCTTTACGCAATTTCCCGATTGTTAGCGACCTGGTTGTGGATTTTGGCGATTTCTTCAATAAGCTTGAGGAAGTTTCATGTAAGCATGTCCAACCGGTTGACAAACAACCTGATAAAAAAGGAATAAAACCCGGAAAGGTACAGTCAGAGCCCGGAATGGAAAGGCTTGTTGACTGTCTGGAATGTGGGTTGTGTGTGAGTGCCTGCCCGGCAAGTGCAACTAATGTTGAATATCTGGGTCCGGCAACTCTCGCTGCCGCGCAATTGAAAATGGTTGCAGAAAACGAATCTACAGTTGATGTTGTTGATAATGAAAATGGATTATGGCGTTGCCATTCGGCATATGAATGCAGCGAAGTATGCCCATCTTTTGTTGAGCCTGGTTCAAGGATTATGGATATGCGGCAGATGACTATTTCATCAAAAATCAACCACTGGTTGGGGAAGAAGTGAGGCGGTATGGAGCGAATATCTACACCCACTGAAAAACGGCGCTGGTGGTACTGGTTCGACCCACGCGGTAAATCGGCAGGCAGCTTCGGGTTTATGGTAAATCGAATCGCCGGATTAGGACTGACTTTGTATTTATTCTTACATCTGGTAATGCTTAGCAAATTAATATCTGGAGAGGCTGCTTTCACAGAATTTATTGAGCTTGCACATACACCCATTATTGTTGCCGGTGAGTTTTTGGTTGTTCTGGCTGTCATGCTACACGGTTTCAATGGTTTACGCATCGCAACGACTAGTATGGGAATAGCATCCGGTGCTCAAAAAGCCTTCCTCATGGTTGTAACCTTAATTGGTGTAGCTGGAGCAGTTGTGTTCGCAATAAAAATGTTTGGAGGTGCATAATGGCAACTCTAACAAAGGCTCGCGAAAAATCCGGCTTGTGGTTTATCAAACAGTTTTCTGGTGTACTTGTATTTGTGCTCATCATTGTGCATCTACTGGTAAACCATTTTGTCTCACCAAACGGATTATTAACGTATCAGGAAGTCATTGCCTACCTGGGTAATCCGTGGATTGCAGCGATGGAAATTACATTTCTCATTGTTGTGACAGGTCATGCTCTTTTAGGTGTCCGCAGTATTCTGCTGGACCTAAATCCAACCAAGAGGGTTCTATCAATCATAGATCCTCTCCTTGTGGTCATTGGGGTTATCGCGGCTGGATATGGTATCTGGCTTACAATGATCATAGTAGGTAGAGCATTGTAGTTAGTCGAAAGGCAAAAAATGAAGTACTTATTTATTGGCGCGGGCGCAATCGGCTCGTACCTTGGTGGTGCCTTATTAAAAACAGGAAAAGATGTTTGTTTTCTGGAAAAACCTGAATACTATCAGCGTTTGCAACAGAATATTTTCCGTTTGATTCTGCAAACTGGTGAAGTATTTAAGACAAATCTTCAGGTTTTTGATTCTCCTGAGAAGGCATTCAAAAACAAACCTGATGTAATTATTTTTGCCATGAAATCATTTGATACTGACGAGGCAGCCCGGAGCCTGACAGATTTTGTAAACGAAGATCAAGTAATCCTCAGCTTCCAAAATGGCGTGGAGAACGAAGATACTATCAGGAAGTATTGCAAAAAACCCAAAGTATTGTCTGCAACATTAACCAGTGCAATTGGGAAAACGCAACAGGGAGAGATCGTCGTTGAGAAATTCAGGGGTGTTGGTATAGAAGATTCATGTGAACAATCCCGTTTAATCTGGCAGGATTTTAAGGATGCCGGGGTGAATCCAGTTTTGTATAAATCAGCCGCTGATATGAAATGGTCAAAAATGATCAGCAATCTGCTATTGAATTCAACCTGCGCCATACTGGATATGACACCCGCAGAAGTGATGAAAAATGAGGCAATATTTCAGATTGAAATGGATCAAATCCGTGAGGCATTGCAGGTAATGGATGCGTTCGGAATCAAACCAATTAATCTACCCAAAGTGCCCATTGCTCTTTTATCATTCGCAATTCGATTTTTCCCAACAGGAATTCTTCAAAGAATTCTGAAAAAACCACTGTCCAGTGGACGCGGAAACAAGATGCCTTCATTTCATATCGATTTGCATGCAGGTCGGAAAATGTCTGAGGTGGATTATTTGAATGGCGCAGTAGTTCGGTTTGGTCATAAAGCCGGTATCCATACGCCGGTGAACAAGGTTTTAAATACCACGCTCCAGGATTTGACAACAAATAGTTTAAAAATTCCAGATTATCAAAAAAATCCTGAATTGCTGGTAAATGCAATTCAATTGGAAAAACCGGGATATAGAGATGGATGATAA
>CAZRKL010000151.1:0-6006 GCA_964600595.1 uncultured Leptolinea sp. | reverse complement strand
TTGTTCGGGGCGTGGCGCAGCCCGGCTAGCGCGCTTGCATGGGGTGCAAGAGGTCCCGGGTTCAACTCCCGGCGCCCCGACTGACTGACTACCCAAACCCCAGGGTAGTCTTTTTTTATGTATCCTGAAATTCATAATTTGACTAGAAACTCTTTATACATTGAAATATCTTTTGATAATAATATTTTGATGTACGCCCCATTGGCAAATAATAAGTTATCTCATAATTTCTGATACTCCATCCTGATTATTCATCATATAAAAACGGATGGGTTTCCATTTTGATATATATTGATTAACTGAATTAAGTCACCCAGATACATGTACAATGTCATGGTTTTCTTAACCAATAGCATTATCCTCTCTAAAGTTTTATTGCTATAATCAATCTGTGATTCAACGGCAATACGCCGCAGTATTCTCAATCCTTAAGGAGGAATTGAAAGATGTCAAAAAGAATTGGTTTAATTATGGCTCTGGTTATGATGCTTGTGCTGGTACTAACCGCATGTGCACCTGCCCCAGTAGCACCCGCAGAACCCGCTGCACCGGCTGAACCAGAAGCGCCAGCTGAACCCGCTGCTCCAGTAGAACCTGCTGCCCCGGTAGAGGAACCCGCGCCAGTTGAAGAACCAATGGAAATCACTGACACAGAACTGAACCTGCTCTGCACTCCTCAAGAGCAATGGTGCCAGGGCATGAAACAGGAATTTGAAGCCAAATACGGTATCACTGTTAATTATGTCCGCATGTCTGCTGGTGAGGCTTTGGCCAGATTACAGGCTGAAAAAGATGCCCCAACTTTCGATATCTGGTGGGGTGGTCCGATTGACAGCTTCGTAGCCGGCAAAGAAGAAGGTTTGCTGGAACAGTATGATTCACCCAACATGGTAAATCTGATTGATCCTATCAAGATGAAAGATGCCGAAAACTACTGGGCTGGCGTTTATGTCGGTTCTTTAGGGTTTGCTACCAATACTGAATGGCTTGCTGCTAATCCAGGTGTTGAAGCACCTAAATCATGGGATGATCTGCTGAAACCAGAATTCAAGGGTCAGGTAATGGTTGCCCATCCTTCAACATCAGGCACTTCTTATACCGCCATGGCAACAGTCCTTCAAATCCGCGGCGAAGAAGCTGGTTGGGAATATCTCAAACAATATGCAGCCCAGATGGCACAATTTACCAAGAGTGGTGCAGCCCCTGCCAAATTTGTCGGTCAGGGTGAAGCTGCTGTTGCGATCGTCTTCTCACATGACACCGTCAATGAGATCGAAAACAACAAGCTGCCTTTAGTCCTCACCTTCCCTGAGGAAGGCACCGGGTACGAAATTGGTGGTATGGCCATTATGAAAGGTGCCGCGCATATGCAGGCAGCCAAATTATGGTTTGATTGGGCTCTCTCTCCAGAGGCACAGGCTCTTGGTCCAGTATACGCTGCGTACCAGGCTCCTACCGTCAAAGGTGTTGAGCTGTCACACCCAGAGTTACTCGAAGTCAACTTGATCGAATACGACTTCCTTTGGGCTGGTGCTAACAAAAAAGCATTCGTTGAAAAATTCACCAACGAAATTGCGAACGCTGAAAATCTAAAACAATAAAACAATGTAATAAGCAGGGCGGCCATTAGCCGCCCTGCACCATTTACTTGGAGGATAATTTTGATGTTAACGCCAAAGGCGAATTCCCCAAGGCAATTCTTTCCCGAATTTAAAAGGCGTATACGCGAGTTCACACTGATATCGAGAGACCCGGTTCTCTTCTTGAGTTTATTAATATCCGGAATCATTATTTTTGTTTTTGTTGTACTCCCAATTTATAAAACAATTGCAGGTGGTTTTTTTGACAAAGAAGGTCTCTGGGACCTGAAGTATTTTGCCAGATATTTTGATGATTATTATGGTCCTCTGCTACGCCGCGCGTTTTATGACACAATGATCATGGGTGTGCTGACTGCTTTCTTTGGGACCCTGGTTGGATTTATTTTTGCTTATGCAACTGTAAGATGCAACATGCCAGGCAAAAAGATAGTACACTGGCTCGCGCTCCTCCCGACCGTTTCTCCCCCATTTGCACTTGCCCTCAGTCTAATTTTATTATTTGGCCGTAATGGTGTCATCACCAAGAAACTATTTGGAATTACTTTTGTTCAGGGGATGAATGATATCTACGGAATGGATGGTTTGGTATTGGTCCAAACGATCACTTTCTTTTCAGTTGCATATCTGATCATCCGGGCAATGCTGGAGAGGTTAAATCCGGCAATGGAAGAAGCAGCAGCCAGCCTCGGCGCCAGTCGTTTACACATATTCAGAACCATCACTTTACCACTTTTGATACCCGGACTGGCAGGATCATATTTATTGTTATTCGTAGAATCTCTGGCTGACCTTGGAAACCCTCTATTTATAGCCGGGAATAAGATGGTCTTATCCGCGCAAATTTTCCTGGCTGTAATTGGTGAATATGACTACCAAAAGGCTTCTGCCCTTTCGCTGGTATTGATTATCCCAACCTTAATACTTTTTATGGTGCAACGGTATTATGTGAATAGAAGATCGTATATATCAGTCACAGGGAAACCAGCAACTTCACAACTCACAGAAAAAGATCCCGTAATCCGATGGGGTTTCAACATTGTAACCTACGCAATTTGTTTGTTCGTAATTCTGCTTTACGCAACCATAATATATGGTTCCTTCAGCTTTTCTTGGGGCGTAGATTTTACACCCACGCTGCGCCACTGGACACATACTGTTACCAGGGGCGTGGAAGCAATTCTTGACACTACTTTCCTTTCTGCCCTGGCTACCCCGTTTGCAGCCTTGCTTGGCATGGTCATAGCCTGGCTGGTAGTTCGCAAGAATTTCAGTGGTAAAGAAGTGCTTGATTTCAGCTCAAATCTTGGCGGCGCAGTCCCCGGTACTATCCTGGGTATTGGGTTTATCATGGCTTTCAACAAACCATCAATAAGCGTTGCTGTAGTGATTTATGGATTGCTGGCTTTATTCTATGCGCAAGTTGTAGGTAAAAACGCCTGGGAGAGGATTGTAATGCTGATTTTGGGCACCCTGGCTGGAGTTCTCCTTGTCCAGGCGAAAAACCTCAATGTTTTCTTTTATGCCGGTGCAATCTATATAGGATTGGGTATAGTCCTTCTATTCCTTAAGAAGAAGATATCCATGTCTGCTCTTGCGATCATTATGGGCATCTATATTATGAGCACAAATTGGGCGTTACAACTTGCCAAACCCATCTCCGACTTCAGTCGTACAATCGGCAGAGGTTTCTGGAGTAATGCGATCGTTCAGATTGCAGACTATATCAAAACAATTTTGCAGCCTGCTCCATCCTTGTTGGCAATTTTGGTTTTCGTTACCAGCGTGATTATCCTGATGGGTTTGCAGGGAAGAGTACCTCGGGTAATCCTTGGAATTGCAGGGTTGACTGCTCCATGCGCCCTCATGTTCACTGGAACACCATTTGCCCTGGTTGGTGGCGCTTATATTATCATGGCTGCTTATATTGTCCGAAGTTTACCAGCATCAGTAAGGGCTGGAGTAGCTTCTCTTCAACAGATAGATCCATCCATTGAAGAAGCTTCCAACAGCCTGGGTGCGGATGCTCAGTATACCTTCCGAAAAGTTACATTACCTTTAATCCTTCCTGCCCTGTTGGCAGGCTTAATATTCAGCTTTACCAGGCATATGACCAGCCTCTCAGCGATTATATTCCTTGTAAACGCCAAATGGCGCATTGTCACAGCCAGTATTTTGAGTGAGTGGGAACAAGGCGGGGTCAGTATTGCTGCTGCCTACTCAACTGTAATTATAATTCTGGTACTACTGGCAATCGTCGTTTTGAATCTAATAACCAGAAAACTTCTGCGCGGCCGGGATGGAATTGATCTTAGCCAGGGTATGTAAAACTATAAGAAGCGAGGATACAAACAATGTACCTGACTTTAAAAAGTATCACCAAAACATTCCCTCCCCGTGGTGGAGTGAGTGAGGTAACAGCAGTAAACAATATTGACCTAGAAATTAACCAGGGTGAACTGGTAACTCTGCTGGGGCCATCAGGATGCGGTAAAACAACAACGTTAAGGATGATTGCCGGTTTCGAATTCCCTACAGAGGGCGAGATCATTTTGGATGGGGTAAAAATAAATAATTTACCTCCCCATAAGCGCGACATGTCCATGGTATTTCAAAGTTACGCGATCTTTCCACACCTGAATGTCTTTGAAAACATCGCCTATGGGTTGAATGTTCAGAAATTGCCAAAAGATGTAATTGAAGAACGGGTAAACAAAGTTCTAGATTTGGTCCATCTCGAAGGATATGGTCATCGTGCCCCCAACCAACTATCGGGTGGGCAGCAGCAGCGTGTTGCACTGGCACGAGCTCTTGTGATGGAGCCAAAAGTGCTACTAATGGATGAACCATTATCCAACCTGGATGCCAAATTACGTGAAGAAATGCGAACAGAGATACGCCGTATTCAGAAAAAGATGAATATCACCAGTGTGTATGTCACACATGATCAGATTGAAGCTATGACTCTCTCTGACAAGATCGTAATCATGAATGAAGGAATCATAGAACAGATAGGTACACCGGTGGAAGTTTACCGATTCCCACAAAGTAAATTTATTGCCAACTTTATTGGGCGCGCGAACTTCGTTCCAGGCATTGTTGAGAATGTGATTCAAGGAAAATATAAAATTCAGACCCTCGGAAAGACATTAGACATCATCAATCAACGACGCGAACTAAAAACTGGGGAAAAGGTAACATTGATTGTCCGACCTGAAATGATATCTGTTAACACCCGGGAAGGAACCTACGAAGGTGTTGTTAAACGCTCTGTCTACCTTGGAGATGTAATTGAATATGATGTAGATGTACAGGGTCAAATCATTACCGGAATTGAAACGGATCCAGCTCGGATGGAAATTATCCCAGAAGGGTCCAAAGTCTTTATCGGTTTTGCGGATGATTTTATTCAGGCGTTGCCAGAGGATCGGTAAGATGCAGCCGGTTGATGTATTAATGGTCGGTAATTTTGCGAAAGACAAACTTATTGTCGATGGCGTGGAAGAAATTGCCTCCGGTGGCGGTGTTTACTATGGAAGTGTAGTAATCAAGAGGCTGGGGCACTCTGTTGCAGTTGTTACCCGTGTTCACCCGGATGATTTTCACCGATTGGATGAATTGAAAGCAGAAGGGGTGAGCGTATTCCAGACACCAGCAAATGGAACATCGGGTATTGCCAACTATTACCAGTCTGCAGATATGGAACGTCGGATTTGTAAACCAATCGGATTCGGCGGGAAGTACAGCCTGGAAGAAATCCCGATGATTCCAACCAAAGTAATTATGCTTTCACCGCTCTATGCTGGTGAAGTCGATCTGTCGATCCTCAGAGCTCTGGCATCAAGGGCTCCAGTGGCCATGGATATTCAAGGATTTATCCGTGTTCCAGTTGAAGATGGATTGGAATTCAAGCCCTGGAAGGAAATGTCTGAAGGTTTAAAGTCAGTCACATATCTAAAAGTGGATCGAGCTGAAGCAGAATTTATAACCGGGTGCAGCAATCTGAATGATTCTGCCTGGATCTTATATGATATGGGGCCAAAAGAGATTGTAATGACAGAGTCATCTGGAGTCACAGTCTTTGCTGATGGACAATTCTTCCATGCGCCATTTAATCCCAGCACACTGGCCGGAAGAACCGGTCGCGGAGATACTTGTTTCTCTACTTATATTGCAAAGCGTTTGGATACATCACCCGAGATAGCCTGTCGCTGGGCTGCTGAAATTACTTCCCGAAAACAGGAAGTTCCCGGACCCTGGAAAGGGAATCCTATTGAGGTGGAGAGAATTCTCAATCGATAAATAAGCATTGATAAGGGGTGGAACAAATCCACCCCTTATTTGTTTCACTTTCAGTAACTCAGTCAATTGCTCTAAATACTTTCACCAAATTTTCCGGATATTCTGT
>CAZRKL010000150.1:0-6049 GCA_964600595.1 uncultured Leptolinea sp. | reverse complement strand
TTTATCCGGTTTGTGTCTGGCACCTTATGTTCTCATTTTCTAAAAAAGGGTAATTTCAGGCTCAAATCACCTGAATTCAGGTCACTAATTTGAGAGACTCAGGTATTAATATCTGTAAACCTATTTCAGGACGGGTCACTGAATCCTGAAACCTCAACACTGAATTCTGAATCCTAAATCTTGCGATACAATTAACTCATCTCACTACTCGAAAGGCAACCATGAAAACATCTCACTTCCTCTCCCTGCTCGAACAAAAACAGACGCTCGTCCTGGATGGTGCTACCGGCACCAATCTGCAAAAACGTGGATTACCTGTTGGAACTGCCCCGGAGACCTGGCTCTTCGATAATCCAATCGGAATTTCCCAACTTTACAGCGATTTTGTAACGGCCGGTTCGGACATTATCCTGACCTGTACTTTTGGCGGAAATCGCACCCGGTTGGCACATGCCAATCTGGCAGAGAAAATCGTTGAAGGTAACCAAACAGCAGTCCAATTGGCAAAGGAAGTAATCAAAGACAAAAATGTTCTGATTGCCGGATCACTAGGCCCGACCGGTGAGATGATGCAGCCCTTTGGCACCATGAGTGAAGAGCAGGTCTTCGAAATTTACGCTGAACAGGCTAAGATTTTATTGAATGCAGGCGTTGATTTGCTGGTCATTGAGACCCAATTTGACCTCACTGAAGCCCAGGCAGCTGTACGGGCTGTACGTTCACTCGATTCGGAAATTGCCCTGGTGTGTTCGTTCAGTTATGACCGCGGGGTTCGGACCATGATGGGTGTCAAACCTGCCCAGATGGCAGAGATTTTTAACGAAATGGCAGTGGATGCGCTTGGAATCAACTGCGGCAAGAGCCTGGATGATAATCTGGCGGTGTTGAAAACCCTTAAAGAGAACACCAGCAAACCCATCTGGTTCAAACCGAATGCCGGCCTGCCCACTGCCAACCCGGATGGCAGCACCAGTTATGATGTCTCCCCGCAGATGATGGGAGACCAGGCTAAAACCTGGATCGCTGAAGGTGCCCGTCTGGTGGGCGGCTGCTGTGGGACCAGCCCTGAACACCTGGCTGAGATTGCTACCAAAGTGAGAAGCTAGCAATACTTTCAGGATGACGTATCGCCAAAAACTGTCTTCACTGCCATTAAGGACGAAGGATTGGAGAATAATGAGCGCTTTCCAATAGGCGATTTTCACTGCAATCCTGCGTCCCTACTTGTGAAATTTCACATTATTCCTCACAAATTTTTCATGTATTTTTACATTCCAGGCGTATAATTGTTTTAATTTATACTGTGGAGTGGGAGCATGGTAGCAAATCAGATATATTGTCCGTCCTGTGGCGCAGCCAATCAAACAGAAGCCAGGTTTTGGTATAAATGTGGGGGAAAACTTCCCGAATTGGAGCAGCCCTGGCTTAAAGCAAGTGGTTCTGATTTCATCACCCTGCTCTGCCCAAAATGTGGGGGTAAATTGCAGGTGGAAAGGGAGTCAGACCAATTAACCTGTCAGTACTGTGGCTTGGAGCATTTAGTACGACAAACAGGAAGTGAAGTAATTCTGACACCGGTTGTGGAGAGCATAAAACGAGTTGAGGGAAAGTTTGAACAAATCTTTAATAGCTCTGACCGTATCGCCGCTGAACAGACGATTCAAAGACTGAAAATTGAAATGCCTGAATTTGAAATTCGTGTTAAAAGCTTGCAGGAAAAGTACAATCGTGAAGTCAGGAAAAAACCAAGCACATTACTGAAATTCATTCTGTACATCCTAACCGTTTTAAGTTCACTATTCATCCTGATTGTTATGATCGGAACAATATTTAGTGAACCCCCTCCCAAAGAGGTCATTTTTGTTGCAATAGGAGCAGTCATTTTATTTGTTCTTGCCAGCAGTGGAATCAGAATCATGAAGAAGAAAGCAAATCGTCAGCCCCAAATTCTGATGATCCAGAATGAATTAGAACAAGCCAAAAAAGAATATCAGCAAAGAAATAATCAACTGGAGCAATTGCACCGTTATACTACTGAGCGGTGAATTTTAAATTACACCATCACATCATTGAAAGGTCTATTATGAAACCGATCCATTTCACCTTCATCTTCATTTTGTGCATTTTTTCACTTATCCTGGCTGGCTGTAACTCGGCAGCCAGCACTACCGATACGGAAGTTATGCCACCAACAGAAGCCGTCATTGTTGAACCTGCTGTCGACCTCAAGCCAACAGAGGAAATCATTCCAACCGAAATTCCCCTACCTACTGAAACACCGGAACCGATCGCGTGTACAATCGCATTTGAAAGCAACCGCGATGGCAACTGGGAAATTTATCACATGGGCCCGGATGGTAAAAATCTCCGCAATCTGACCAACCACCCCGCCGATGATATGCAGCCTGCCTTATCGGGTGATGGTAAACATATTGCGTTCATCTCCAACCGTGAAACGGAAGAGTGTGCCGGCCAATCTCTATATGTTATGAGTGTGGATGGCACAGATCCCAAGCGGCTCAGTAAGTGTATTGGGGCTAATTCTCCTGATTGGTCAAGTGACAGTGAATGGATTACTTTTTCAGGCGATCGAGATATTTTCATTGTGCCAGCGGATGGTTCAGCGGATCCCGTTAACCTTACCAACAGCCCCGAAGAGGATGGTTTTCCTGTTATTTCGCCGGATAACCAGAAAATCGCCTTCTTGTCCGGTGGTACCCAAAACTGGAATGTTTTTATAATGGATTTAGATGGCAGCCAACCACAACAATTAACTTCCGAAGGCGGTGAGATTGGGATCGATTGGTCCGAGGATGGTCGCATCGTGGTGGGTGGTTGGGATAGAGGTGATCAGGGTTGCTGCAATTTTGTAATGAACCCGGATGGTTCCGATATCATGGAAGCTGGCGGGAAAGGTGAAATGCAAAAATATCTGCCATTCTGGACCTGGGATGGTAATCGTGTGGAGTGTTTTTCCGTAAACCTGGATGGCAACAATGAGGAAGTTTATCTGCTAGGCGAAATGTTCCCGGATATCTTCTTCAACCTGACCAATCACCCGGCGGATGATCGCAACCCGACCTGGCCAGCCCTGTGTGGTCCTGGAGTTTTAATACAACAGAGTAACCCAGACCTGGACCAGGACGAGGAACTGGATCAGCAATCATCCGCTGATTCGGGTGAAATTGTTCTTGGCTATGCCGGCGATAATCCCTGGCAATCGCAACGCAAGGATAATTTCTACAGAGCCTGCCAGGAACTGGGCGTAAAGTGTGTACAGGGTGAAATGGATGAATTGATCAACCAGAGAGTCAGTGCTATCGTCCTCAATTCGAGAAATGACGTCATCAAAGGTTCCCATCCATCCATACTTACCGCCAGAGATAAAGGAATTCCAGTCATTGTACTGGATGCAGAAAATATCACAGATGGGGCTTATTACATCACCATCGACCATGATAAATGGGCTGCCAAAAGCCTGGAATGGATGTTTGATAGCATCGGTGGAAAAGGTGACTTCGCATTCTTCAATTTCCAAACTTATAACAACCATAAGGCAGTCATCGAAGCAATGCTAACAAAGTACCCAGGCATCAAACTGGTTGAAGCCCGTTTTGATGATTATACCCATGATCATACTGTCATGGAGGCGGATGTGCGTGCCTTCATGAAACGATATCCCAACCTGAAAGCCATTTGGACCGATGAAGAATTTGATAATGTAATTTGGGGCGTTAAGGATGTAGTCTCAGCGGATAATTGGCCATTGGTACTATGCGGTGCAACCAAAAGAGGCCTGCAGGTATGGGAAACAGTCAAAGCGGACAATCCAGGTTTCAATTGTATTGCGCTGAGTAATCCACCTGGCATCGCGTATGAAGCTGCTTATACCGCTTTTTACCTGGCTAGCGGTTTAGAAATCAACCCGCTGTCATTAAGAGGTGAGTTTGGAAAAACCCTGTATGTGGATATACCCATCGTGACCCAGGAAGACCTCGCCAAATGGATTGAAGCATTTGCCGGACAAGATGATCATCACTCCGTCGACCAATTTATGACTCCAGAAGAGATTCAGGAAAAATGGTTTTTGAAAGAGTAAGGGTACCCTGATACTAAATCCATAATGTGTGCCAACCTGAAGTTAATTCAAACGGGTCATTTTGACAGCAATAACGAATGGATCATCAATTCTACGTCCCACCACTTCCAGTTCTTCCCCAAAATTAGGCATCAGATCGAAATATTTATACGATCTGGGATCTTCAGGGGTTTCAGTCAGTAGTTCTGTTTTGTTGGGCAAAGGCAAAATTAAGTAATCCTGATCCGGCTGATCCACTGCAAAGGCTTCCGTTTCCCCGCACACATAAAAGACGATGCCTTTCAATTCCTGCAGGTTGGCATAATAACTGTCTATCTCAAAAACACTTTCATCCTTGCTCCAGGCACCTTTGGCACTGATTTGATCACCAATTTCAACCGGGATTTCTGCTATCCAGTCAATACCCTCCCAAAATATCGTTTTTTCGGAGGTAAGGAGGACAATTTCTTCTCCATCGGGTTGCTGAATGGTCATCTCATCCCCATCAATCTGGATCAATTGACCTTCCATGCTGGTTTGTTCGCTGGAGAGCGCCGAAGAATCACTCTGGATGAAACCATCCGCATTCCCTGAACAGGAAGTTAGTATAAACATCAAAAATAGAAATAATAAAAACTTTATATGGAAATTTTTGTTTTTTTTCATCTGCTCTCCGTGTCAGTTTGATGGTCATCATCCAGAATGGAACGAATCGAACCCCGTTGAATCATTTTCGTGGGGAAGATCACCTGGCGAGTCTTTGGATTTCGGTCTTCCACCAGCTCAATCAGCATCCGCACCGACATTTCTACAATCTGTTCCAATGGGTACTTAACCACGCTGATACCTGGCCAGATTTCATTGCTGTGAGCCATATCTCCAAAAGCCGCCAGGGAAACCTGCCCGGGAACTTCGATTTTCACTTCATTCAAAGCATACAACGCGCCTGCTCCGGCTTCATCACTCAACGCAAAAATTGCTGTCGGAGGGTCAGCTAAACTCATTAATATTTTGGCAGCGGTATAACCTCCCGGAAAATTATTCTCAGAATCGACCAGATATTTCACATCAAATGGGATCGAATGGGCTTCCATTGCCGCCTTGTAACCAAGCAGACGATCCAGGCTGGAGCGATGATTGCGCAACCCCATCAACAATCCGATCTTTTGATGACCATTCTGGATGAGGAATTCAGTCATCTGGTAAGCACCGGCAAAATCCTCGGCAGAGACATAGGGCGTTCCACCGGTCGGTTGAAAAGGAGCAATGTGAACATGCGCAATCCCTGCTGTCTTAATCAGATTCGTCAGGAATGGGTCACTATCACAGGGCGGCGTCGTGACCAAACCATCAATCCGTTTTTGCTGGATCAAGTTTGCAATCTTATCCCGAGAACGCGAGAAGGAAGGATAGTAGGTTTGGATCAGAATTTCATAATTACCTTCATAACCCAGATCAAGCACTTTTGAGATGACTGTGGATTGAAAAGAACCAGAGGAATGCAGCAAGATGCAGATCACATGCGATTTCCTTTGCACCAATTGCCTGGCGGAGAGGTTGGGCACATAACCCAACTCTGAGATAGCACTATTTACCCGTTCTCGCAACTCCGCTTTCACATGTGGTTCATCATTCACCACCCGCGAAACAGTCTTGATCGAGCATCCCGCTCGTTGGGCTACTTCTCTTATGGTTACCGCCAAGTTACCTCACCGAGTTTGTTCATGATTGATTACCTTCAGGATCAATTATAAACCCCATACCGGGTTGCGATGAAAGTCGCCCCGACTCACTGATTGGCAACTGATAACCAGATCATGTATTCCATTTCGCCTGTGACATTGACCATACGCTTGAATTTACAATATTTCCAGAACATTTTTGCCATAGGCATACTGCGAGAATGGTTTCCATTGATGCTGAATGGATGAATTGTCCGGTAGGGGTAATCATGGAGTACACATCTTGTGA
>CAZRKL010000149.1:0-6080 GCA_964600595.1 uncultured Leptolinea sp. | reverse complement strand
TTGACAAGCACCTTCAACCCCTGCACCTGCATCACCTGTACATAGGTGTTGGCTGGGATGGTGCTGCCATCGATTGACTCGGCGGTCCACAACTCACCATCCATGTACACGCTACCCAGCGGATTAAGCGTCTTCTTAACAATGCCTGTCCTATCGATGAGGGACTCTTTACCGATGCGGATGGGTGTCTTCTGCGCTTTCAATACGAACCCGATAATCACAAAGAATATGGCAGCGATCCCGATTCCGGTGACAACCACAAGTGGAACACTGACCCTGAAGATATTTGGCACACTCGGCGAATTGAATAAGACCAGCGCACCTACAATAAACGACGCCGCCCCGGCAGCGGTCAGCGCGCCTGCGGTTGGTGTCTTCAATTCCAGAATGAATAACACAAAAGCGATCACGATGAACAATAGACCGAACCAGTTCACCGGCAGCACACCCAAGCCATAAATGGCGAGGGCAATACATACCACTCCAATGAATCCAGCCACCCATCCACCCGGGCTCGAGAGCTCAATTAAGATTGCCTGCACTCCGATAGAAAGCAAAATAAAGACAATATTGGGATTGGTCAGTGTGGCAAGGATCTGCTCGATGAGAGAACTGGGCAGCTCACTTTTTTCGGCATTCGTGGTATTGAGTACAACCTGCTGGTCCAGTACCAGCACTGTGTAACCATTTAGCTGCGCCAACAGGTCATCCACATCCACAGCGATGAAATC
Source organism: uncultured Leptolinea sp. (assembly GCA_964600595.1). Classification (GTDB taxonomy): domain Bacteria; phylum Chloroflexota; class Anaerolineae; order Anaerolineales; family Anaerolineaceae; genus DAIOEK01. The sequence continues at coordinate 5,349 of CAZRKL010000149.1, read as the reverse complement.
GATCACCCCCGCCTTGAGCGCCTCCTGCGCGGATACCGCCCGCGCAGTTTCGACCATCTCCTGTGCCAGTTTCACCGCCTCAGGCGACCGGTTTGCCGTGAGGGTTCGGACGGTAGCCATCAACGCTTCCTTGGTTTTGGCTTCCATCGTCTCGCCAATATCCTCACCCTGTGAACCTACCGGTGAAGCCGCGCCGATAATCGTCTCGGGTGCCATTGCTGCGGCATGCCCTGCCAGGGTGATCAACGCGCCCGCGCTGGCAGCCATCGCTCCGCGCGGGGAAACATATACCGCCACGGGCACCTTGCTGGCGCGGATATCCTGCACAATGTTGTTCATGATATCCACCTGACCACCAGGGGTGTTCAGCTCAAATACCACCAGATCGACACCCATCTGATCTGCCCGGGCAATTCCGCGTTGAATGTAGAGTTCCATCGCTGGGGTTACGGCGCCGCTGAAGCGCATCAATAACACCTCTGGCGTGGATGCCTGCTTCGCCTGGGTAATTTGAAAAGGGATTGCCAGCAGCGCGAACAGCAGCCATCCCAGCATCATTCGACGAAAAAACATGGTTTTCATAATTTCACTCCACTATTATTATAGAGGAAAGCGGATGAAGATTCCGCATCCATGTCCAAGATTCCCCCTTGACTCTCCAGTTACTGGAGGGTGTAAGATGAGGGTCGAAAGCGCTTTTGGAGTATAGAATGATTCGAATCGGTGATTTATCCAAAATAACACGCGTACCCGTCAAGACCCTGCGGTATTACGATGAAATGAACCTCCTGAAACCGGTTCAGGTGGACCCATTCACCAACTACCGCTACTATTCCGCCGGTCAGATTCCCCGCCTGCACCGTATCCTTGCCCTCAAAGAATTGGGGCTATCACTCGAGCAGATCTCCCACCTGCTTGATGACGGTCTGCCCGCTGAGCAGATGGTGGGTATCCTCCGCCAGAAGGAAGCGGAACTATCGGAAGAGGTAAATGAACAACAGGAACGCCTCACCCGGGTACGCGAACGGCTCAAACAATTTGAAAAGGAGAAAAATATGTCTTCGACTCTCGAAGTTGTCATCAAATCCATCCCCGAAATGCGGGTGGCATCTGTCAGGGGTGTTGTGCCCACCTACCCCGCCCAGGGCGAATTGTGGGATAAACTGGAAACGGCGATCAAAAAAGCCAACCTGAAGATCAATGGACCCTGCTTTACCATCGATCATGATCCTGAATACAAGGATACCGACCACGATCTGGAAGTTTGCGAACCCGTATCTACCGATGCGGCACTCGAACCACCCGCGCAGGTGCGCTTACTCCCCGCGGTGGAAAGCATGGCATGCGCCATCCATAATGGTTCATTCCTCGAGCTGCCCACTTCCTACGATGCAGTCCTGGCGTGGATTGACCAGCATGGCTACCAGATCTGTGGTGTTGGCAGGGAGATCTACCTCAAGACCTCCGACACCGTTGTGCGGCAGGATGACCCCGGCTATGTGATCGAGATTCAGTTCCCGGTGAAAAAAGGAAAATAGGTAAGAATGCACGAACGGTGGTGTTCACGAGTTGAACACCACCGAACTATTTAATTCATAGAAAAGTATATACCAGTGATAATTAGAATAACCCCAACTATGATTTGCAGCCAACCGCCCTGGGTTGTTCTTTCCAGCACTGCCTGTTTCGGGTTCTGCGGATCGTAATAGACTATTACCGAGCTTTCTATTGGATATTGTGCAATTATGCTTTGCGCCTTCGCGCGGCTCGTTGATCCGCCTCCAAAATTGATGCGATTACACTCATATTCCTGACCATTTACAGAATAAATATAATGAACTTTTGGTTTGTAATCAGTCGAAGTATGACCATCAGAATCGGTGGAGGTTGATTCATGCACGAATGATTCAGTCACCTTCCCTTGCGTACCCATCCACGATTGGCTGGCATTCACCCTGCGGCGATTGACAATCGCCATAATTACCAGGACCACACCAAACAGGCTCAGAACAAGGAACATCCAGTTCGTGATTCCGATTGAAGACATTTTGCTCTCCTTTCAGTTGACAGAGCGGATCGGTTAATTCCATTATTGCACATTGTCTGGTCTTTTGACGTATTGGTTTGCGAAATCAATCCAGAATTATCATTGTGGAAAATATTTCCTTAGAATGACCAGGATGACCCCCGAAACATTCCGGGTTTAAGTTACAATTTATATATGACTGAATCCCAAATCATTCTCACCCCGGTAACTGCTGAAAATTGGCGGCAGGTAGCAGCCCTTCAGGTCTCACCTGATCAACGGGAATTTGTTGCCGAGCCAGCATATTACCTGTGCCTGTGCCATTATGGCGGACTCTGGCAGCCGCTGGCAGTCCAATTGGGGCAGGAGATCATCGGTTACCTGCAATGGGCAGTGGATGACGCCGATGGCAGCTGCTGGCTGGGCGGGATTATCATCGATTCACACCAGCAGGGCAAAGGCTACGGCAGGCAGGCGGTTCAGTCGGCAATTGCGCTGCTTTCCCGCGAACATGGATTTAACCACTTCGCACTCTCCTACCAGCCGGGCAATACCCGCGCGAGGCAGTTATACCGCTCCCTCGGATTCATTGAATCCGGTGAAATCGAAGGCGATGAAGTGGTCGCCAGGCTGCATCTACCCTCCGGGGGGTAAAACCATCTACCCGCGCACCACAAGCACGTGGATGCGAATATAATTACTACCAGTAAATCACCAGAATAAACATGGAGTAGAGATGGAAAATTTTGTGTTCTGTAATCCCACAAAAATCATTTTCGGCAGGGGTACCGAGACGAAAGTCGGTTCAGAAGCCGCGAAGATCAGCAACAAGGTTCTCCTGCATTACGGCAGTGGATCAATCAAATCCAGCGGTCTTTACGACAAAATCGTTCAATCGCTGCGGGAAAACAATGTGGAATTCGTGGAGTTGGCAGGGGTAAAACCCAATCCGCGTCTGAGCCTGGTCTATGAAGGCATCCGTCTGTGCCGCGAACAAAACGTCGGTCTCATCCTCGCCGTGGGCGGCGGCAGCCCGATCGACTCTGCCAAAGCCATTGCTGCCGGGGTGAAATACGACGGCGATGTGTGGGATTTCTTCACCGGGAAAGCTACCGTGAAAGACGCGCTGCCCCTGGCAACCATCCTAACCATTCCCGCAGCCGGTAGTGAAGCCAGTACAGGTTGTGTGATCACTAAAGAAGAGGGGATGCTGAAGCGGGCTTTCAACTCGAACCATGTTTACCCGCGTTTTTCCATCCTCAATCCCGAGCTGGCATTCACCCTGCCGCCTTTCCAGGTCGCCTGTGGCGTAGCAGATATTATGGCGCACCTGATGGAACGGTACTTCACCAACGCCTACCCGGTAGAGCTGACTGATCGGATGATTGAGGGAGTTTTGAAGACCGTTATTAATAACGCGCCTACCCTGTTGGCAGAACCACAGAATTACGACGCCTGGGCTGAGGTGATGTGGTCTGGGACCGTTGCGCACAACAATCTGCTTAATACAGGCAGACCGGGTGATTGGGCATCACACGACATTGAGCATGAACTCAGCGCCCAGTACGACATTGCCCACGGCGCCGGGCTGGCGATGGTCTTCCCCGCCTGGATGAAGTATGTATACAAACACGACATCAACCGTTTTGCCCAATTCGCCGTGCGTGTCTGGAATGTGGAGGAAGACCATTTCAACCGCGAAAAGACCGCCCTGGCAGGAATTGCAAAACTGGAAGGGTTCTGGTCTTCTCTCGGGCTGGCGGTCAGGTTGAGCGCGGCAAGTCTGGATGACACCCACTTTAACATAATGGCTGGCAAGTGCACGGCAGATGATACCCGTACAGTGGGGAACTTTGTCAAGTTAGGTCAGAAGGACGTGGTCAACATATACACCCTCGCGTTGAAATAATCTCCGGTCAATAGGCTCGGTTTCTGCCTTGAATGCTTGCAGTGAATCTGAGTCTGTGATATACTCTTCCTTCGCGCCCACAGGCGAACATTGTTTGTATGGTAAGGATAAATTAACATGAGCGATTTATTGAATGCAGTTCAGGCACCTGAAAACGAAAACATTCCCGCATTACGCCCGGGCGATACTGTCAGCGTGCATGTAAAAATCAAAGAAGGTAACCGCGAAAGAATCCAGGAATTTAAAGGCACTGTCCTTTATACCTCCAAAGGCGGCAACACCGCCACCTTTACCGTCCGCCGCGTGGCGAGCAACGGCGTGGGTGTCGAACGCACCTTTTTACTGCGCTCCCCGCGCATCGACAAAGTCGTTGTGGAACGTCACAATGTCGTCCGCCGAGCCCGCATGTACTTCTTACGGAACCGCACCGGCAAGAGCGCGCGGCTCAAACAGAAATTCAACGTATAATTCATTCAATAATCAACACAGGGTGCAGCCAAAACAGGTTGCACCCTTTTCTTATCCCCATTAAAATGCTGCCATTGGATAATGTATGAAAAGACCAATTGTTGGAATCACATCCCGGTTGGGCGCCCTGGATAAGTTGATGCAGTATCCTGCCATGCAGGCTTACTGCCATGCTGTCCGCTATGCCGGCGGCGAGCCGCGCATCCTGCCCGCCAATCTGCACGACCAGACGCCTGAATCCATCCTGGCTGGCGTGGATGGTCTTCTTTTCAGCGGCGGGGGAGATGTAAGCCCCGCAATCTACGGCGGAGATAACCGCCTGCCGCACGATGATGTCATCCCGGAGCGTGATGATCTCGAACTAAAGCTGTTCGCCTGCGTCATGCAACGGTCCATCCCCTTTATTGGGATCTGCCGTGGTATCCAGCTCATCAATGTAGCCCTGGGCGGCACGTTGTATGTAGATATACCCAGCCAGCTGGGTGATGCCATCCCGCATTCCACTCCCGATTCCCTGCCTGCCGAGCATCCTGCCCATACTGTCAGATTAAGCAGCATTCCCTGGTTGAATGACCACTCAACGGAAAAAGAATTCTCAGTCAATTCCCGCCACCATCAAGGTATTCAAATCCCCGGCAAGAACCTGCAAATTCTCGGATATGCACAGGATGGCTTGATTGAGGCTGTGCAAATCACCGGACATCCTTTCGGGTATGCTGTGCAATGGCACCCCGAAAACCTTCAACTGGAACCGATTTCCAGTGGGCTGTTTGCTGCGTGGATCGAAGCCTGCCGTGATGGAAGGTATAATAACCTTTGAGGATCAAGTGGCAAAGATAGGTGTTTTTGATTCAGGTGTGGGCGGACTTTCTGTTTTGCGTGAAATTATCCGGCAGATGCCTGATCTTTCTGTCGATTACATCGCCGACCAGGCGCATGTTCCTTA
>CAZRKL010000148.1:0-6128 GCA_964600595.1 uncultured Leptolinea sp. | reverse complement strand
AAGTACCATGTTCTGCATGGCGCACTTTCTCCGATTGAGGGGATAGGCCCGGATGATTTAAAAATCAGACCACTGGTTGAACGTGTTAAAGCGGGAAATATTAAAGAAGTCATTATTGCCACGAATCCCTCCATGGAGGGGGATGCGACGGCTTTGTATATCAAACAGCAATTGCTTGCGGTACCAGTCCGATTAACCCGCTTGGCGCGAGGGTTACCCATGGGCGGTGACCTGGAGTATGCAGACCAGAATACCTTATTGCGGGCATTGGCTGGCCGGCAGGAATTGGATTGATCCTCTCCCAAGTTAATTTGGAGAGTATTATTTTTAGATTGATTATTACGAGGAAAAAAATACAATTTCATGTTTAAACATCTTGTTGGATAGTGACATATAACACTATAGAAATAAATTTATTTTTCGTACACTGGATCAAATAAATACAGAACATTTTCTATTAGGGAGGTAATCATGCATTTGTTCAGTTTTTCAAATAATTTTCTCACTTTTTTGGTGATCGTATCACTAATTCTCAATTCATTCGGTTTCTTGAATAAACATAATGAACCTGAAACTCAGGTAAATGAACCACCAGATCCGTTTGAAATGTTGATGGGAGACCCCAGCCCAATTCTGGAATCGGCACCGGATTTTGAAGAATTACAGAATCGGGTGAAGGAAACGGAAGCGCCGGAGAAAGAGTATCCTCAAATTAAAATGGAACTCACCCCGGCGCTATTTATTCCGGGTGAACCTTTCACGGTGACATGGAATTTGAGTGGCCTGGACGCTTATGAGAAAGGAGTATCAGCGGAGGTTTATCTTTCCATCATTCCAAGCGAAGCAGTTGAATTGGTCACAGACCAAATGCTTCCACCAGGAACTGAAGTCCTTGCAAAAGAAGATGGTAGTACCCAATTAAGAACAACGATAGAAAATACAAGTGGACAGATTTTCTGGAACCTGAACGTTCAAAGAGCGCCAGTTGATGAACAACAATATGTATCAATTGCTTTGATGGATGGTCAGAAAATAATTACATCACAAGCCGTTGCACTAAAAACTACCGGGCAACTAATTACATTGGATAAAGGTGGCATGATCTCTTCTCAAAACGAACGAGTGAATCTAACCATCCCAACTAAAGCCATGGATGAAAATGTATATGTGGACATTAGTTATCCATCGCCGCATACAAACCCCAGTTATTCCTTAACCGGGAATGCCATTGAAGTATTGGCGGTGGGTGAAAAATCTAAACAAAACATTCATCAATTCAACTCGGATCTGACCATTCAAATGAAATACAATGATGAGGATCTAAAACGTTGGACAGCCGAAGAACTAACCATCTATTATTTTAATGAAGCAGATAATGATTGGTATCCATTAGAAACCACAGTGGACACCAAAGCCCGCACACTAACAGCCAAGGTGGACCATCTTACCATCTTTGATTACAAATCCAGTTCCTGGCAGGCATCGCGTTTACCTAGTGTTGATGAGTTCCAGGTTGCCGATTTTACAGGAGCTGCTACTTATGCGGTAGATTTTTGGGTTCCACCGGCTCCCGGGGGGTTGGAACCTAAATTGTCATTGCAATACAACTCACAGGTAATCGATGATAGTGTGGTGTTCACACAGGCATCCTGGGTGGGAATGGGTTGGTCACTGGATACAGGAGCCATTGAGCGGAATATGCACGGTACTACATCTAATCTGAACGATGATACGTTTGAATTTAAGTTGAATGGGATCAGCAGCCTGTTATTACCCATCGGTATAGATGGAAGTATAACAACCTACGCAACCAGCGAACAATCATACTGGACAATCACATTCAATTCCCTTACAAACATTTGGGAAGCCTGGGACCAACAGGGGAATTATTATAAATTCAGTCATACGGCCAAAACACATACAACCCAAACCTGTACCAGTAGTGCCGGCAATCTCAATTTAACCTGGCGCTGGTCACTAACTGAGGTGAAGGACAAATTTAATAACACTTTAACTTATACTTATACTTCTGAAACTAAATCCGGGTCATGTGCCAATGTAGTGGCTGTATATCCATATTCGATTGTCTGGCCAAACAACCGCTATCAGGTGGTATTTCAAAGGGAAAATCGATCAGATTACCAATTGTCCTGGACAGAAAATGCATCCAGGTTAAATTTCAGCAAACAACGCTTGGATAAAATTATAATAAAACATAGCCCGGATGGTACTACCTGGTCCCCAATTCGGCAATATGATTTCACTTATCCTTCAACTGGCACAAATAATATTTACCCTAATTTCGAGTGGTCGGCAAATGGCTTTACATCAACATTAATCGGATTACAGGAAAAGAATGGTAATGGAACCAGTGCACTACCTGCCACGCAATTTACGTACGCGGATAAAATGCACCTGACCAAAGTAAATAACGGATATGGGGGTGAAGTGACCATCAATTATTCACGATGGACATACCTGGATGATGAAAATGATGATTTACGCTCATTGTTTATTAATTTTGGGACCGGTACAAATGATGAATGTCAATATAATGGTACTGCATATACCAGTTGGAGTGTTTACAACGGTTACGGTTCGGTGAAATGCGAAGCGCATATGCTGCAATTGGATAAGCGTACTTCTTCCATTGCGATTGCTCAGCATCAATTTCCGGAGTTTATTATCAAACCTGGTGGACAATACCAGGTGGCCGTATTTGCCAGGTCGATTACCGGGAACTCTTCCCTGGAGTATGGTTTTCGAGAAGGTCAAGCTCAAGGCGATATTCAATCGAGTTGTAATATTAATGAAACGATAAACGTTTGTGAAGCATCGTTAGAGATGCCTGTTGAGTTCAATCCTATTGGTTCTAAACTGCTTTTAGAAAGTCCCTGGGCATACATTAAAAAGGTGCAGTATTTATTAATGCCTTTATTTTATCGGGTTACAACCCGTGTCGTTACCGATACGAATTCAGGTTTATCCTCAACTTACACATACTCATTTGATGGTGCCACATCCAATACGGCAGAATTTTCTGAAAATGTGGCTGCTGTTGGGACCAATACATCTTTGCTATATACTCCCAGTTTCCGTGAATATCGCGGTAATGCTATTTCACGAATTACATATCCTGATGGTACGTCAGCAACCAATTGGTATCACCAGTCTGATGTGCTCAAAGGAAAAATCTACCGCAGCTTAATTGTTAAACAACAAGCCTTTGACCACTTCTACCAGATTAACACCAGTAACTGGACCTATTCCCATCCCAATACCCAACAAACGATATATTCTTCGCCCTTTTACAACGATAACATGCTTAAAAGCGTTAATAACTCGGCAAATTGGGGTGTTGTAGTCCGTAAAGCAAATTACTCTATTGAAAATGGTGAAGTAATCTATGCCCAATTCCGGGTGGAAGGTGACAATACTCAGGCAGAAACCGGAATTGAAAACAGCAATGGCGATTTCTTTGGTGTAGTTGCCAGCAAAACTGGTGGAATCAAATTACGGAAAGTACTGAATAGCGTGACAACAGATAGCCCGATTTTGATCAGTTCAACCGATTTCAAACTGAACCATTGGTATATGCTGATGATCTTTGCTGATGGAAACGATGGTTTTCATCTGCGGGTGTGGGAACAAAGCGATCCGACCAAACACAATGAATATACCTCCTTAGGATTTTCAATCGGCAGTTCCAATCAATATCGATTAAGACAACGAGTTAACAACGGAATTGCATACCTGGATTATTATCAGGAAGGTATTCCTTACACTGAAACAGAATATAAATACGATCCGGTTATCATTAGAGATAGTAAGAATAATGGAATTCAGGATATCGATAGTCCGGCATTGGTTTCCGCTTATGAGGATTTGCAGATTTCCTGGAGTCCATTGGTTGAACAGATCAGCCGCAGCTACAATGGCGATTTCTCTTTTACGGGAACAAAAACAACCTATCAATATGTATTGGCTGACCAGGGGGGAACACAATATGGCCAACCAACCAGGACGACAGCATATGAATGGGATGGAAGTAACTGGCAAGCGTATCGTGCATCGAAAACACAGTTTTGGCCTAACAATACTGCACACCTGACAGCTTTACCGGCACGCACGATCATCCTGGATTGCCAGTCATCCGGTTGTGGATTCGACAATGAAAGCGGGCTTACTTCTGAGACTTTGTTTTTATATGATTACAGCCAGACTTACAATACTGCCCCAACAAACGGAAAATTAACCGCCCAAAGGACACGGGTAGAGGGAAATAATTACGCACAGATATCGTATGCATATGATTCTTACGGGAACCTGACCGGGACAACTTCTTACGAACATTACGCAACGCTTACCGCGAATCCGACCGGGAATACTTTTATATACAGCCAGAGCTATGATACCAATTATCATACCTACGTTGTGCAAGAAACCAATCCACTTGGCCACACTTTGGAATATACCTATAATTACACCATTGGAGTTCCCACCAGTGTAACGGATGCCAATACTGTAACCACATTTGCTTATTACGATGTTTTCCGGCGAATGACAAAAATAGCTGCGCCAGGAGACAGTGAACCAAATCCAACATTAGAGATAATTTATCATAATGCCAGCCAACCCTGGCATGTTGAATTGAAGCAAAAAGTGGATTCCACCAACAAAATTAAAATCAGCCATTTCTATGATGGCTTGGGGCGCGAGATACAAACCCAACAGGTAGGTAAATATGTTGGCGATTCACAATTTACCATTGTTAGCGATGTTTCCTATGATTCGATGGGGAGACAATCAAAACAAAGCGTGCCTTACACTATCACCTACAATGCATCTCCAACTTTCCAAACCCAGAATTTCAGCCAACATCCCTATTCTGAATCTACTTATGACATCTTTGGTCGTTTGTCCATCAGCACTGCCCCGAATGGCAACCAAACATCCTACACCTATGGAGATGATTCAGTTACCGTCACCGATCCGAACGACAACGACACCATCAGTTGGATGGATGTTTGGGGTAGAACCTTAAAAGTACAGGCATCGGAAAGCCCGGCAATCCTGTACACCTATGATACGCAGGACCGTCTGGTGGAAGTACAGGAAGGAGAAACGAACGGATACCTGACCGAGATTCTATACAATTATGCCGGGCAAAAAACCAGCCTGACTACACCGGATATGGGAACCTGGAGTTATGAGTATGACCCATCTGGTAACTTGAGCACTCAGACAGACGCACGTGGCTGCGAAATTGACATGCTCTATGACAGTCTTAACAGGCTAACCGAAAAAAGTTATACCGGTCCGGATGCCTGTGCGCAAACTGCCACAGTGAATTATTATTATGATTCGTATCTAAATTTCCCTCAATACTCGGTTGTCTCTTCTTATCCTGTGGGGCAGCGCACCGGCATGACGGATGATAGCGGTCAGACCATTTGGGAATACAACAACCGGGGATTAACGAGCCTGGAAACCAAAACCATTGCCAGTCAGACTTTCAGCACAGCCTGGACTCATAACAGTGCCGACCAGGTGGTGACCATCACCTATCCGGATGGCGAAGTAATAACTAATGAATATGATCCTGGTGGTGACCTGGATGTTGTCCGGAATAACCAGAACTTCGAATACCTGAGTTATCTGAATTATGATGAAGCCAGCCGCATCACGGAATTGAACTTCAACAGCAGCATGTTGCAAAGGTTTGAATACGATACCTGGACAACATCCGTTACGGGAGGGATGCTCTCCTCCATTGAAGCCACCAACATTAACAATATTGGTTTGCAACTCCTGGATTATGACTACGATGCCAATGGCAATATCCTAACGATTACTGACGCGATCAACGCTGAAGACAGTGCTTTTACTTACGATGATGCCAACCGGTTGGAGTCGATGCAGGTGGTCAGCAACAGCCAGGTGACGCATAGTGAAGTCTTCACCTACAACACCAGCAACGGCAACCTGAATGCCCGGGGTGTAGACCTGAACCAGTTGATCTCTTACAGCTATGACAGTAACCACCCGCACGCCGTGGATGGATACAATGGGAACAGCTACAGCTACGACGCCAACGGCAACCAGATTGAGCGTGAAATTGGGCAGGA